>CAMMCS010000133.1 GCA_946494635.1 uncultured Oscillibacter sp.
CTGGGCGCCGCCCAGAGCCAGGATTCCCCCTGGTACAGCTGGTACCGGTTCCACCACTGGCCGGATTCCTACGACTCCTGGTGGGGCATCCACACCCTGCCGGCGGTGGAGGAATCCGCCCCCTCCTATGTGGACTTCATCATCGATGGCCGGGACTCCATCATCCGCCGGTGGCTGCGGGCCGGAGCGGACGGCTGGCGGCTGGATGTGGCGGACGAGCTGCCGGACTGGTTTCTGGAGAAGATCCGCTCCGCCATGGAGGAGACGAAGCCCGACAGCATCCTCATCGGCGAGGTGTGGGAGGACGGCTCCAACAAGATCGCCTATTCCCAGCGGCGGCGGTATCTGCTGGGCAGTGAGACCCACGGCCTGATGAACTATCCCTTCCGCACGGCTTTGCTGGCCTATCTGCGCGGCGGAGATGCGGACGACTTCCGGGAGGCCATGGAGACCCTGCGGGAGAACTACCCCAAGGTGGCCTTTTACTCCGCCATGAACTTCCTGGGCACCCATGACACCCCCCGGATCCTGACTCTGTTGGGGGCCCGGGAGATACCCGGGGACAAGGCGGAGCGGGCGGCCTACCGCCTTCTGCCCTGGGAACGGGCCGAGGGCATTGCCAAACTGCGGCTGGCCGCCCTGGTACTCTTCACCTTCCCCGGCTCCCCTATGGTCTACTACGGGGACGAGGCCGGGATGGAGGGATTTGAGGATCCCCTGAACCGGGGCACCTATCCCTGGGGACAGGAGGACACGGAGCTGTTGGCCTGGTTCTCCCGGCTGGGCACCCTGCGGAACGCCTATCCGGCCCTTCAGTCCGGGACTCTCTCCTGGCTCTATACCGCGGGCCCCCTGCTGATCTTCGCCCGGGAGGCGGACAGTGAGCGGCTGGTGACGGCGGTGAATGCCTCCGGCGATCCCCACACAGTGACGTTGTCCTGGGGCCCCTCCTCCCCTCAGGATCTGCTCTCCGGAGAATCCCTCGCGGTCTCCGACGGCGTTTTGCGGCTGGAGCTGCCTCCCTGGGGCGGCCTGCTGCTGCGGGCCTGACGACGGTTCCTCCGGCAGATGTTTCACGTGAAACACTGCCGGCCTCTGTCCTTTTCCGGTTTTTCTCTGGGCGGGCCTGTTTCTTTTGAAACAGGCCCGCCCTCTTTTCTCCGGCAGCTGGACAATTTCCCCGGTTTTCTGCTTTTCTCCTTGCAACTGCCTGCTGCCCTTGATATAATAGGTGTCTGTAGACATATACAGCTTCCCCTTACATGCAGAAAGTAGGTGCCTTTGTGGCAGAAACCATTGCAATCGTCAATCAAAAGGGTGGGGTGGGAAAAACCACCACCTGTGTGAACCTGGCTGCAGCCCTGAAGGAGGCCGGGCAGCAGGTCCTTCTGTGCGATTTTGACCCGCAGGCCAACTCCACCTCCGGCATGGGCGTGGACAAGACCGTGTCAAAGGGCATTTATGACGCCCTGATCGGGCAGGTTCCAGTAGATGACGCTGTCGTCCACACCAAATACGGGGATGTGCTTCCCTCCAACAAAGCCCTGGCCGGGGCGGGCATCGAGCTGATCGGCATGGAGCGCCGGGAGTTTTTGCTGAAAGACGCCCTGGATCAAGTCAAGGACCGTTACAACTACCTCTTTATTGACTGTCCGCCCTCCCTGGAGCTGCTGACCCTCAACGCCCTCTGCGCAGCAGATGCCATCCTGGTGCCGGTTCAGGGGGAATACTACGCTCTGGAGGGGCTCAGCGATCTGATGAACACCGTGCGGATCGTCCGCCGGTCCCTGAACCCCCGGCTGGAGCTGGACGGGGTCCTGCTGACCATGTTCGACGGCCGCACCAACCTGGCCCTGCAGGTGGCGGACGAGGTCAAGCACTACTTCCCCGGCAAGGTCTACGCCACGGTGATCCCCCGGAACGTCCGCCTCAGTGAAGCCCCCAGCCACGGCAAGCCTATCACCGCCTACGACCGCACCTCCCGGGGCGCGGAGGCCTATACCGCTCTGGCGGCGGAATTTTTAAAAAAGCACAGCACTACCTGAATCCTTGGAAAGGAGCATTCCCATGGCAACCAAAAAACCCTCCGGCCTCGGTCGGGGCCTCGGCGCCCTGCTGGGCGATGATGTGCTGAAAGCCGAGACCTCCGGCAGCCTGTATCTGCCCATCTCCCAGGTGGAGAGCTGCTCCTCCCAGCCCCGTAAGCACTTTGACGAGGCGTCGCTGGCGGAGCTGGCCGCCTCCATTCAGGAGCACGGTATTATCCAGCCCCTGACCGTGCGCAGGCTCTCCTCCGGCTACTATCAGATCATCGCCGGTGAGCGCCGCTGGCGGGCCGCCCGGATGGCAGGCCTGCAGGAAATTCCCGTCATCGTCATGGAGGCCGACGACCGCAAGGCCGCGGAGCTGGCCATGATTGAAAATCTCCAGCGGGAGGATCTGAACCCCATGGAGGAAGCAGCCGGCTTCCAGTCCCTGATTGAAACCTATCATATGACCCAGGAGGAGGCCGCCGGCCGGGTGGGCAAGTCCCGCAGCGCCGTGGCCAACGCCCTGCGGCTTTTGAACCTGACGCCGGCTGTCCGGAAGCTGGTAGAGGAGGACAAGCTCTCCGCCGGCCACGCCCGGGCGCTGCTGCCCCTCTCCCCCGCCCTGCAGGAAAAAGCCGCGGAGGCGGTGATCTCCGGCGGGCTCTCTGTCCGGCAGACGGAGGCCCTGGCAAAGCGGCTGGCCGCCGAAAAGAAGAAGGCTCCCCCCTCCCCGCCCGCCGGCGTGGACTACGCTGCGGAGGCCCAGAAGGAGCTCAGCTCCAAGCTGGGCAGGGGCGTCCGCATTGTCGCGGGCCGGAAAAAAGGCCGGATCGAGCTGGAGTACTACGGTCTGGATGATCTGAATGACCTGCTGGATGCCCTGGCCGCGCTGCGGCCCAATCCATCCTGAGATCCTGAAAGGAATATCAGAAGCTATGAAATTCGAAAAACGAAGCGGCGGCGCGGACTCCCCCGCCCCTGTGCCGGACGGCGGCGCCTCTCCGCAGGCGGACAAGCCCTCCGCCGGAAAAAAACCCGTCGTTATCTATATCATGATCCTGTTTATCGTGGCCTTTCTGCTGATGGCCCTGTCCTTTGTCATGCATCAGCGGAGTAATTCCGAGGTTTTGGGCGAACTCCAGAACTCTGTTTCCGCCATGCAGGAGGTGCAGGCCACGCAGGATGCCCTGGTAAATCTGCAGGGACAGCTGCAGGATGCGGAGGATACCATCGAAGAGCTGGAGTCCGCCGCAGAGGAGCAGCAGCAGGCCCTGGACGCCGCGCAGCGGGAAGCCGAGGCGCTGCTGGCGCTGTACACGCTGCAGCAGCAGTACACAGCGGGGGATCTGGAGGCATGCCAGAACAGCATCCAGGCCTTTGAGGCAGCCGGCTATCGGGACGACCTGCCCCAGAGCGCGGAGGATGGCGTCACGCCGCCATCCCAGCGGTACGATCAGCTGAAAGAGGCTGTAGAGGCCCGGGCCGCGGCTCAGCCCTGAGATGTTTCATGTGAAACAACCAATTCTGTTTTGAGGAGAGAATAACCATGCTGGATATCAAATTTATCCGGGAGAACCCCGACGCAGTTCGTGAGAACATCAAGAAGAAATTCCAGGACGACAAGCTGCCCCTGGTGGACGAGGTCCTGGACCTGGACACCAGGCGCCGGGCGGCCATCGCCGAGGCGGATCAGCTCCGCTCCAACCGGAATCAGCTGAGCAAGCAGATCGGCATGCTGATGGGCCAGGCCAAAAAGGATCCCAGCAAGCTGCAGGAGGCCGAGGCCGTCAAAGCGCAGGTAAAGGAGCAGGCGGACCGTCTGGCGGAGCTGGAGCAGCAGGAGACCGAGCTGGAGGCAAAGCTCCACCACGATATGCTGCTGATCCCCCAGATGATCGACCCCTCCGTGCCCATCGGCAAGGATGACAGCGAAAATGTAGAGGTCCAGCGGTTCGGGGAGTGCAGGGTTCCCGACTTCCCCATCCCCTACCATGTGGACATCATGGAATCCTTTGGCGGCATTGACCTGGACGCCGCCGGCCGGGTCTCCGGCAGCGGGTTCTACTATCTGCTGGGAGACATCGCCCGGCTCCACGAGGCGGTGCTGGCCTATGGCCGGGACTTTATGATCAGCAAGGGCTTCACCTACTGCATCCCCCCCTTCATGATCCACGGCAATGTGGTGGAGGGTGTCATGTCCCAGACCGATATGGACGGCATGATGTACAAGATCGAGGGTGAGGATCTGTACCTGATCGGCACCAGCGAACACTCCATGATCGGCCGGTTCATCGACCAGATCCTGCCCGCCGAGAGCCTGCCCCAGACCCTCACCTCCTACTCCCCCTGCTTCCGCAAGGAAAAAGGCGCCCACGGCATCGAGGAGCGGGGCATCTATCGCATCCACCAGTTTGAGAAGCAGGAGATGATCGTGGTCTGCAAGCCTGAGGAGTCCAAGGACTGGTACGAGAAGCTGTGGCAGATGTCCGTGGAGCTGTTCCGTTCCATGGATATCCCCGTGCGGCAGCTGGAGTGCTGCTCCGGCGACCTGGCGGACCTGAAGGTGAAGTCCTGCGACATCGAGGCCTGGTCTCCCCGCCAGCAGAAGTTCTTTGAGGTCTGCTCCTGCTCCAACCTGGGTGACGCCCAGGCCCGGCGGCTGCGGATCCGCTACAAGGACGAAAACGGCAAGATGCAGCTGTGCCACACCCTGAACAACACCTGCGTGGCCCCGCCCCGGATGCTGATTGCCTTCCTGGAGAACAATCTCCAGGCCGACGGCACGGTGAAGATCCCCGAGGTGCTGCGGCCCTATATGGGCGGCACAGAGCTGCTGATTCCCAAAAAATAATACTGTTTGTATCTTATTTTAGAATTTATACAAATCGTTGAACCCGTTTCCAGCCGCTGGGACACCGCCTGGCCCAGCAAGCGGTCATCCCGCGCCGCTCCAGCGGCTCCATCCGGGTCAATATCCTGAACCCTTTGGGCGCCAATGGTTTCAGCAATCAGCATAGAGGCGCCGTTACATTCATATAGGAGAACACATGACTGAACTTACCAAAAAGACTACCGGCTTCCTGGCCGAGTTCCGCCAGTTCATTGCCAGAGGAAATGTACTGGATATGGCAGTGGGCGTCATCATTGGCGGCGCCTTCGGCAAGATCTCCACATCCCTGGTCAACGACATCCTGATGCCCCTGCTCTCCCTGCTCACCGGCGGGGCGGATTTCTCCCAGTGGCAGTGGGTGCTGAGAGAGGCGGTCTATGACAGCACCGGCACGGAACTGACTGCCGCCGTCACCATCAACTACGGCGCCTTCCTGTCCACCATCCTGGACTTTCTCATCATCGCCTTTGCGGTGTTCTGCCTCATCAAGGCCATCAACCGCTTTTACCGGAAGAAGGAGGCAGCCCCGCCCCCGCCGCCCCAGCCCTCCAAGGAGGAGCTGCTGCTGACGGAGATCCGGGACCTGCTGAAGGAGAGGACGTAAATGGAACAGCGCCTGC
>CAMMCS010000134.1 GCA_946494635.1 uncultured Oscillibacter sp.
ACCCGTTCTCCATGAACTCCAGCAGGCTCTGCTGCTGCTTCTTGTTGAAGTACTGAATCTCGTCCAGGTACAGCAGGATGCCGCCGGGGGCCAGCAGCGTCCCCACGTCGGCAATGATGTCCTTCACATCCTGTAAAGACGCAGTGGTGGCGTTGAGCCGGTGGAGGGTCTTGTTGGTCTGACGGGCGATAATGTTGGCAATGGTGGTCTTGCCGGTGCCGGAGGGGCCGTAGAACACCATGTTGGCCTCAGCCCCGCTGTCGATCAGCCGGCGGAGCACCGCGCCGGGGGCCAGCAGGTGCCGCTGGCCCACCACCTCGTCCAATGTTTTCGGGCGGATCTCATCCGCCAAAGGCCGCTGCATGGAGCCGCCTCCTTCCTGCCTGATTTCTTTCAGAAGAGAATTATACCATGCCCCAGCTGAAATTTCCACCGAAAAAAGCAGGCGCTCAGGTGAAACAGGATTTTTTCCTGGCATTTTGCCGGAATCTGTGGTATTCTGTCGTCTGAGGTGAACGACATGAAATCCAAGGCCGCGGTCAACCGCATCATTGAGACCCTGAAGGGCATCTATCCGGACGGGCTGTGCTCCCTGCAGTATGAAAAGGACTACGAGCTGCTGTTTGCCGTGCGGCTCTCCGCCCAGTGCACCGACGAGCGGGTCAACAAGGTGACCCCGGCGCTGTACGCCCGCTTCCCTACCCTGGAGAGCTTCGCGGAGGCGGATCCGGCGGAGGTGGGCGCGTACGTCCACTCCTGCGGCTTCTACAACGGCAAGGCCCGGGATATTGTGGCCTGCGCCCGGAAGCTGGTCAGCGAGTACGGCGGCAGGGTTCCCGGCACCATGGAGGAGCTGACGGGCCTGCCCGGCGTAGGCCGCAAGACGGCGAATCTCATCCTGGGGGACGTGTTCGGCCAGCCCGCCTATGTGTGCGACACCCACTGCATCCGCATCACCGGGCGGCTGGGCATCACCGACGGGTCCAAGGACCCCCTCCAGGTGGAGCGGCAGCTGCGAGAGCGCATCCCGCCCAAGGAGTCCAACAACTTCTGCCACCGGATGGTGCTCTTCGGCCGGGACACCTGCACCGCCCGGTCCCCCAAGTGTGACGGATGCCCCCTGGCGAAGGACTGCGACACCGCCAAAGCCGCGGACAAAAAGAAATAAGCCGCTTCCATGCGTGCCTGCGCAATGCGCAGGCACGTTTTTGCTTCCTCCCTCATATACTGAGTTGAAATCCATTTCCTGATGGAGACAAGGAGGCACTATGGACGAACAGACGACCCGTATGATTCAGCAGCTCAAATCCAATCCCGCCGCCCTTCAGGCGCTGATGCAGTCCCGGGATGGGCAGGCGCTTCTGCAGATGCTCTCCGGCGGAGACCAGGGGGCGTCCCTCCAGCGGGCGGCCCAGTCCGCCGCCAAGGGGAACCCGGCGGAGATGGCCCGCTTGGTCCGGCAGGTCATGGACACCCCCGACGGCGCGGCGCTGGTGGAACGGATCAGCAAGGCCATGGGCGGCCGGTGAAACCGGTCTGGAGAGGAGGCAAAGCCTGGTGGCAGAGTTTGACGACAAACTGAACAGCATCCTCTCCAACCCGGAGGCCATGGCCCAGATCGCCCAGCTGGCCCAATCCCTCTCCGGCGGAGCAGAAGGCGGCGCCGGGGGCTCCCCCCAGCCGCCGCCCCAGCAGGCCCGGCCCGGCGGATTTCCGCCGCCGCAGAGCCAGCCCACCCAGCCGCCCCCTGCCGGAGGGAATCCCCTCTCCGGCCTGGGCGGCCTGGATCCGGAGCTGCTGACGCGGTTCCTGCCCCTGATCCGGGAATTGGGGGGCCAGCAGGACTCCAACGCCCGGCAGCTGCTGTACGCCCTGCAGCCCTATCTGAAGCCGGAGCGGCAGGCAAAAGTGGAACGGGCCCTGCTGCTGGCCCGGCTGTTCCGGGTGGGGCGAAAATTTCTCACCGGGAGGGAGGGCTGAGCCGTGTACAACCGCTATATCCGCAACGATCAGGGCACCTACACCCGCATCCCGGAAGAGGAGGAGCGGCAGTCCCGGGGCGGGCCCGCCGCTCCCCCGCCCCGGCGGGACACGCCCGGCGGGGACGGCCGGCCCCCCGGGGGATCGCCGGAGGACGGACATCACGGGGCAGCGCCTCCGCCTCCCAGCGGGGACGGCGGAGGCGCGGACGGCCTCTCCGGCACGCTCCGGCGGCTGCTGGACCAGCTGCACCTGGGGGATCTGGACACCGGCGACCTGCTGCTTCTGGCCATTTTGTACTTCCTTTTTCGGGAGGGTGCGGACGAGGAGCTGCTGGCAGCCCTGGGGCTGCTGCTGATCCTGTAGCCGAGCCCCGGAAAAGGAAAGCCCCGGCGGATGTCCCGCCGGGGCTTTTTATGCAGCATCTCGTCTCTCAGCCGTCCAGCAGCACCGTGCCGTCCGGCAGGATAAAGCGGTCCGCCGAGGGAACGCTCAAATCCACGGTCAGGGACGCCATGCGGTAGATGGTCTCCTCATCCTGCAGCCGCTCTGACGCCACCAGCAGCCCCGTGTCCACACTGACCCAGTATCGCTGGACGTAGCCCAGGCTGTCCTCCGCCGTCTCCACATAGATACAGTTCACGTCAGATACGCTGCGGTAGTCCGCCACGGCGATGTCCTCCACCGGCAGGTCCAGGATCGTCTCATAGGTAGGGATGGCCTGCTCGTCATCCGGGGTGATCTCTCCCGCCGTCCCGCTATATACCGTGTTCTCGCTGTTGTACCAGATATAGGTGGTCTCACCGTCGGTGATGGTGTGGCGGGTCTGTCCGTCCGCCAGGGTCCGGTCTGTCCGGGTCCAGCGGCCGCTGACCGTCACCGTCGTCTCAAATGAGCCGCTGCCGCCGCCCCAGAACTGCTCCACCCGGATCACCCGGCTGTATTGCCCCGGACGGTTCAGCGTCTCGACGGCGGCCTGCACCGTCTCCGGTGTCACGGCAATCACCGTCAGGGCGTCCCCTCCTCCCGCTGCATCCGGATCCGTCTGGCCGGCGGCACTGTCCGCCGACGGCAGGGTAATTCTGGAGGAGCGGCGCAGGCTGTTGCTGAACATCAGCACGATCACCAGGACCACCAGGGCAATGAAGCCCATGGCCACCCGGCTGACCTTCCGTTTTTCCATGCCGCCCTCCTTTCCATGCCTCCGCCCCGCGGGCGGTCACACCTGGAATTCCGCCGGCCGCTCCGGCCGCAGGCCGAATTTCCACTCGATGGCGTCGGCGATCCGGCGGCAGGCGTGGCCGTCTCCGTAGGGATTCACCGCGTGGGCCATGGCGTTATAGGCGCCTTTGTCACGGATCAGCCGTTCCGCCATGGTGACGATATCGTCCTGCACCACGCCGCAGAGCTTCACCGTACCGGCCTCCACCGCCTCCGGCCGCTCCGTCTCCCGGCGCATCACCAGCACCGGCTTGCCCAGGGCGGGGGCCTCCTCCTGGAGACCGCCGGAGTCCGTCAGCACCAGATAGGACCGGGCCATGAGGTTGTGCATCTCGTCCGCCGGCAGCGGGTCGATGAGATGGACCCGGGGCGCGCCCCGGAGGTAGGTGTCCACCGCCTCCCGCACCACCGGGCTCAGATGCACCGGGTACACCAGCTCCACGTCCCGGTTCTCCTCGGCGATCTGCCGCAGGGCCAGCATGATGCTGCGCATGGGCTCGCCGTAGTTCTCCCGCCGGTGGCAGGTGACCAGGATGATCTTCTTCTCCCCGTAGGGCAGGCGGTTCAGCTCGCCGGTGGCAAAACAGTAGTCCTTCCGGACAGTGGTCTTCAGCGCGTCGATGACCGTGTTGCCGGTGACGAACAGCCCCTCCGTGATGCCCTCCCGCTCCAGGTTTTTCCGGTTGTTGGCGGTGGGGCAGAAATACAGGTCCGCAATGGCGGACACCAGCTTGCGGTTCATCTCCTCTGGAAAGGGAGAATACTTGTCATAGGTTCGCAATCCTGCCTCCACGTGCCCCACCGGCACCTGGTGGTAAAAGGCCGACAGGGCCCCGGCAAAGGTGGTGGAGGTGTCCCCGTGAACCAGGATCATATCCGGCTTCAGGGCGTCGATGGCCTCGTCCATACCGGTGAGGCACTTGCTGGTGATGGTGGACAGCGTCTGCCGGGGGGTCATGATGTCCAGATCCCAGTCCGGCTTCACCTGAAAGACCTCCAGCACGCTGTCCAGCATCTGCCGGTGCTGGGCGGTGACGCAGCAGAGGCTCTCGATCCCCTCCCGATTGGCCAGCTCCTGCACCAGGGGGCACATCTTGATGGCCTCCGGCCGGGTGCCGAAGACGCTCATGATCCGAATGGGCTTTTCCATTTACGTCTCCCCTGCCTTTCCGCCGTCCTCCGGCTTGTCCGGGTGCTGGCTGTGGTGGCCGTGCTCCTTCAGCTCCTCCAGCTCCTCATGGAGCTCTTCCCGGACCTCCTTCGGGAAAACCACCCGGGCGGCCACCGCCGCCACGATGCACAGCACGGCAAAAAGCAGCATGGCCCGCCCCTCGCCGCTGGTGGTCAGCACCACAGCGGAGAGGCCCAAAATCGCGGAGATCACATACAGGGTGGCCACCGCCTGCTTCTGGTTCAGGCCCATGTCGATGAGCCGGTGGTGGATGTGGCTCCGGTCGGCGTGCATGGGGCTCTGGCCGTGGGCGATGCGGCGGATGAAGGCAAAGGCGGTGTCAAAGATGGGCAGGCCCAGGATCAGGAAGGGCACCGCGAAGGAGATGATGGCGTAGAACTTGAAGAGGCCCTCGATGGACATGGTGGCCAGGATGTAGCCTAAGAACGTGGCGCCCGTGTCCCCCATGAACATCTTGGCGGGGTTCATGTTGTAGGGCATGAAGCCCACGCAGGCCCCCACCAGGGCGGCCATCACCACCGCCACCTGGAACTGCCCGCCCATGAGGGCGATCACCAGCACCGTGGTGGCGGAGATGGCGGAGACGCCGTTGGCCAGGCCGTCCAGGCCGTCGATCAGGTTCACCGCGTTGGTGATGGCCACGATCCACAGCACCGTCAGGGGAATGGACAGGTTCCCCAGCACCCAGTAGGGGTTGTCCGAAAAAACGTTGGGGTTGGAAAACGCCTGGATGGTCACCCCGTGGGTGGCGGGGATCAGGGCCGCCACGATCTGCACCACGAATTTCAGCAGCGCCGGCAGGGCCATGATGTCATCCACCACGCCCAGCACCACGATGATGACGGCCCCCAGCAGGATGCTGCGCATCTCCCCCGTGATCTCCACGAACAGCAGGATGCTCACCATGAAGCCAATGAAGATGGCCAGTCCCCCCAGCCGGGGGATGGGGGTCTTGTGCATCCGGCGGGCGTCCTTGGGCACGTCGATGGCCCCCACCTTGTAGGCGAAGGTCTTGACGATGGGCGTCATCAGAAAGCTGACGACCAGGGCCACCAGCAGCGCCAGCAGCACATAGGCGATCAGCCGGTTTTCGATCAGCATGATGTCTCCTCCATCACCGGGGCAGG
>CAMMCS010000135.1 GCA_946494635.1 uncultured Oscillibacter sp.
GGGTCCAGCGGCAGATGGCCCTGTACTGGGGCGTGGTGCCCCTGCTGATGCCCTATGCCCAGAACACCGACCAGCTGATCGAGTTCGCCATCCAGGCGGCGGAACAGGCGGAGCTGGTGAAGCAGGGCGATCTGGTGGTCATCACCGCCGGTGTGCCCGTGGGCGTCTCCGGCACCACCAATATGATCAAGGTCCATCTGGTGGGCGGGGCCCTGCTCAACGCCGTCGGTGTGGGGACCAGCAACGCCTCCGGCCCCCTGTGTGTCTGCCGCTCGCCGGAGGATGTGGCCGCCAAGTTCCGCCCCGGCGATGTGCTGGTGGTGCCCTACACCACCAATGACCTCCTGCCCTATATCCGGCAGGCGGCCGCCGTCATCAGCGAGGAGAGCGGCACCAACGGCCACGCGGCCACCGTGGGCCTGACGCTGGGCAAGGCGGTGATCGTGGGCGCCGCCGGCGCCGTCCAGCGGCTGAAGGACGGCACCATGGTCTCTGTGGACTGTGCCCGCGGCGTGGTCCAGACGCTGCCCCAGTAAACGCGCCGAAAGCGCCTCCGGCAAAAGCCGGAGGCGCTTTTTCTCTTCATCGGCGGCCCGCCGGGCCGGAACAGGAGCGGGCGCTGTGGGGATCCAGTTCCCCTATTAAAACAGCACTATCCCGTGGGAATACCGGGAATTAGGGTGTGAAGCTGTGCCGTACGGGTCTCTCCGCCTGGGGGAGGTTCGTTTTTGCCGCCGGCTGCGCTGCCGGCAGAATGTCCATCCGCCGGTAGACCTCCCGCAGGCGCTCCCCCATCACCGACAGGCTCCGCTCCTCCGCCACCCGGCGGCCGGCGGCTGTCAGATCCGGCAATGTCCCAGTCAGGAGCCCTTCCACCTTCTGCTGGAATTCGTCTGTGCCGGAGGCCTTGTAGACATTCTGCCCCTCCCGCAGCCAGCCGTTGTAGACGGGGATGTCCCGCACCACCGTGGGGACGCCGCAGGCCAGGGCCTCCAGCACCACGATGCCCTCGGTCTCCTCATGGCTCATAAAGGCGAAGACATCCGCGCCGCAATAGGCCTCCCGCAGCGTCTCCCGGTCCACAAAGCCGGGAAACGAGACATTGTCCGGGGCCTGCTCCATGGCCTGCCGGATCTCCTGGGGGATCAGATGGGGATCCGTCCAGCCGAACCAGAGGAAACGGGCCTCCGGCATCCGCCGGGCCAGCTCCAGAAACTCCGGCAGCCCCTTCCGGGCAATGGTGTGGCCCACGGAGATCACCGCCCGCTCCCCCTCCCGGAGGCCCCAGCGGCGGCGGAAGGATGCCCGCCGGGCAGGATCCGGCGCGAAGAACTCCGTGTCCACGCCGTTGGAGATGCTGTACACCGGCGGCTTGAGGCCGTAGCTCTCCAGCAAACGGCGGGAGTATTCCGTGGGGGTCAGCACCACGTCGCCCAGGCCGTAGCAGAAGGTGATCCACTTGCGGAAGAGAGGGGCCAGCCGGTCCGAGCCCCGGAAGGAGCTGCGGAAGTCCTCCATGGTGGAGTGGCCGTAGTAAATGACCTTCCGCCCCAGGAGCTTGGCCGCCAGGGCCGCCAGCACCGAATCCGGCAGCACCGTGTTGATATGGACGGCCCCGGCCCGCTGGCGCCAGTGGTCGGCAGTGTCGATCCGGGCCCGGCGCAGCATCTCCCGCTGGTGGAGGATGGCCTGTCCCACGCCGCTTCTGCCCACCAGGCGCAGTCCGCCCTTGTAAATGAAAACGCGCATAGATGTCTCCTCTTTTTTCCTCCGCCGCGGCGGAGTTCTTTCAGTTGAACCAGCCTATGACCTGCTGGAACAGCACCGTCAGGCCCAGGCTGTACAGCGCGATGGAGAAGGGCTTGCCCAGCAGGATGATGGCGGTGAACCGCCGCCATGTCATCTCCGTGGTGCCCGCCAGATAGCACAGGAAGTCATCCGGCGCCACAGGAAAGAAGATGGCCAGGGCGAACAGCCGGGCAAAGCGGTCGTTCTTTTCCGTCCAGCCGCTGTACTTGGCGATGGTCTTCTCGGAAAACAGCATGGACAGCAGGGGCTTTCCGCAGCTCCTGGCCACGGCGAAGGCCAGCAGGGAGCCGATGCAGATGCCCACATAGTTGTAGACAAAGCCCACCACCGGGCCGAACAGCACCACGCCGGCAAGGCATCCCAGTCCGCCGGGCAGGACCGGCACCACCACCTGCACCGCCTGGAAGGCCACGAACAGCAGCCCTCCGGCGGCGCCGCAGCTGGCCACAAAGGCCTGCAGCCGCTCCTGGGACGTCAGCAGCCCCGCCTGCCAGGCCCAGATTCCGGCCAGCACGCACAAGATCAGTCCGAAGAGGGACGCCGCCTGCAAGGCGGTCTTTTCCATGCCCCGGCTCATGCGGTCACCCCCTGGACACAGCAGGCCGTCCGCCGGGCCAGCTGCATCTGGTAGATGCGCTCCACCCGCTGGGCAAACCGCTGGGCGGAGAACTGCTCCGCACTCTCCGCAGCCTGCCGCTTCAGTGCTTCATGGGTCTCCGGGCTGGCCAGGAAGTCCTCCAGCCGCTGCCGGAACTCCGCAGTGCTGTGGTACTGCCAGCCGTTCTCTCCCTCCAGGATGACGCCCTCCAGGCAGGGATCCGCCCGGCACAGGGCGGGCACGCCGGCGGCCAGCGCCTCGATGTAGGTCAGGCCCTGGGTCTCGCTGGAGGAGGCGCTGACGAACAGGTCCCCCAGCCGGTACCACTCCGGCACCTCCTCCGGGGGCACCATGCCGGCAAAGACCACCGCCGGGGCCTCCAGCCGCAGGTCGCGGGCCACCCGCTCCAGCCGGGACCGGTCGGGGCCGTCCCCCACCAGCAGCAGCGTCACAGGGCGGCTGCCCAGAGAGGCCCGGAGCTTCAGCAGCTCCTGGATGTTCTTCTCCTCCGCAAGGCGCCCCACGCACACCAGCACGGTGTTTTCCGCAGGGATGCCCAGGCTGGCCCGCAGAACCGCCCGGCGCATGGGATCGCCCTCCTGCTGGAAGCGCCGCAGGTCGATGCCCGTGGGCACCACGAAGACCGGGCAGCGGACGCCGTAGCCCTGCAGCAGTCCCCGCACCTTGCCGGTGGGGGCGATCATGCAGTCGGTCTGGGCCGCCACCCAGCGGGAGAAGGCCGCCACCGCGCACCGGCCCCACCGGACGCTGGGGGAAAAGTAGTGGGTGTAGTCCTCATACACCGTGTGATAGGTGTGGACCAGGGGGACATCCAGCTCCTCCGCGATGCGGCGGGCCAGGAAAAAGGTGCTGAACTCACATTGGGAGTGGATCACATCCGGCCGCCAATCCATCAGCTCCCGCACCCAGCGGCCCGCCATGGCGGTGCGGAGGCGGGCGCCGGGATAGATCCGCCCGGCGTTTACGGAGCCGATGGCAGTGACGCCGTCCCGGGACCAGGAGTGAAGCGTCTGAGACAGCGTCAGGATCCGGACCTCATGGCCCCGGCGCTCCAACTCCCGCTGCAGGTTTTTCACAGAGGTAACCACACCGTTTACCGCCGGTGTATACCAGTCTGTGGTGATCAGGATCTTCATAACAGGCTCCCTTCTTTCGTCTCGTTCTTCTATACGACACAGCCCCGCCAAACTCTTCAACTGCCGGAACATTTTTTCAACGCCAGAATACCGCATCCACATCAACACTCCGTGGCGTCCCGATCAAATCTCTGTAAAACTCCTCACAGATCAGACGCGGCGGAGCGACAGATGTTACAGGCGTTCTTTTGTATTACTTTAATAATACAATAACACAATCCAAGAATTTGTCAATAGGAAATTTGTGAAGAATTCGAGAAAACTGTACTGTCCGTACTAATACAGTTAATATATACACAAAATTGTCCGCTTGTCAATTTACAAAACAGTTACAGATTGATGACTTGGTCCATATATGCAGTATAGACCCCTTCTAATTTCGAAAAAACAGGGAATTTTCTTAAAATTTTATGAAGAAAGCCGCCCCGCGCAAAAGGCGAGGACGCTTAAGGAAACTTTTTTGAATTAAGGATAAGTAGCGTAATGTACGAAAGTATGTTACGCTACTTTTCCTTTTAGCTTGCGCTGTGCAATCACCTGGGATGCACCAGCTTCACCAATAAAGGTATAATAAATGTCAATGCGCTGCTGCCGATGGCCGCTGCTTTTATCCCCCTCATGGATCACAATTTTCTCAATCAGGTCATGGAGCATTCCGGGGGTAAGTTCATCAAAAGCGGTGTACTTTTTTGCTACCTTGAGGAAGCTGTCAATGTTGACGGTTTTGCTGTCTATCTCTGCGAGTTGGGCTTGAATATCCTGAACCTCACCCCGAAGGGTTTGCTGTTCCTGCTCGTAATCGGCAGAGAGTATCCTGAACCGTTCATCGGACAGCTTTCCAGTTATGGAGTCCTCATACAGCCGCTTGATGATGTTATCCAGATCGTTGGCCCTGTGTTCTTTTTGCGCCAGTTCCTTTTGCAGTGACTGTACCTGAACCTTCTGCTCCTGAATGGAACGGCTGGTCAACCGCCGAACAAATTCCTGCTCATCCTCTTGTGCCAACTGTACCACCTGTTTCAAATTGTCCAGTATCAGCTTTTCAAGAGTCACAGCGCGAATATAGTGCATGGTGCAGCTTTTTGTTCGGTCACGGTACTTGCCACAGCAGTAGCATTCCTGTCCCTTGCTGACGGTTTGGCCTCGATGTGCCCGCAGCGGAGAACCGCAGTCTGCACAGAACAGCATACCGGAAAAGAGAGCAGGTGTGTCTTGCTTTTTGGGTCTGCGCCGACGTTCCCGGATACGCTGCACTGTTTCCCAATCCTCCGGACTAACCAAAGCCTCATGGGTGTTCTCAAAAACCATTTGCTGATCTTCCGGAGTTACCATCCGCTTTTTCAACTTGTAGGATTTAGAGTAGGTCTTAAAATTGACGGTATGGCCCAGGTACTCTTTGTAAGAAAGGATATTTTCAATGGTGCTATCCGACCATACACATTCCGCATCAGGGTAGTAATTGCGAGTGCTTCCTGTGCGCCGATAAGCCAATGTGCCAGGTGTTGGAATGTTTCTGCGGGTCAGTTCGTTTGCAATCTGTACCGGGCCAAGACCCTGAATACATAAGTCGAAAATCAACTTGACCACCCAGGCTGTATCTTCATCCGGCACAAGCATACCATCTTTCCCCTTGATATAACCATAGGGAGGATGAGTGCTGATACGCTTACCAGACATTCCTTTCATCCGGGCCACAGCTCGTTGCTTGCGGGAACAATCTCTCGCGTACCACTCGTTGAACAGATTAACAAACGGGGTTAAGTCATTTTCCCCCTTTTGGGAGTCCACGTTGTTGGAGATAGCAATAAAGTGAATATCGTACTGTGCAAAGAGAACTTCAGTGAACATTCCGACCTGCAAATAGTCACGGCCAAAACGGGACATATCCTTGATGATGACCCGCTTTACTGTTCCGGCCTCTACATCGGCAATCATCCTCTTGAAGTCAGGTCG
>CAMMCS010000136.1 GCA_946494635.1 uncultured Oscillibacter sp.
ATCAGAACGAGCGGTTCTTCCTCTACGACCGCACCCACCGGGAGGCGCTGTTCTATGCCGCGGGCCGTTCCGCCATCCGGCCCCTGGAGCAGTTCCAGATGGCACCGCCGGACGAGGCGGAGGCCCGCTGCCGCCTGCTGTGGAAGCGGTTCTACGACACCATCGCCATCCGGGAGCGGGAAAATCCCCGCTGCCGCATGACCCACATGCCCAAGCGGTACTGGAACACCATGACGGAATTCCAGGGGGAGGACTTTTTCAAGCCGAGAGGGACTCCCGCAGCCGTTTCAGGCCCCGGCGCTCCAGCCGGGATACCTGCACCTGGGACACCCCCAGGATCCGGGCGGTCTGCTCCTGGGTCAGCCCCTTGAAGTACCGGAGGAGAATGGTCATCCGCTCCTTCTCCGGCAGCTGGTCGATGGACTCCCGCAGGGCGATCCGCTCCACCATGCCCTCCTCCGGGGCGTCTGTACCCAGCATCCCCTCCAGGGTGAGGCCGTCGGCGGTCTCCCGCTGGAGGGACTCCGGCGTGTCCGTGGCGATCTCCACCTGGGCGATCTCCTCCGGCGTCAGGCCGGAGGCCTCGGACAGCTCCGAGAGCACCGGCTCCCGGCCCAGCTCCTGCCGCAGCCGCTCCCGAATGGTGTAAAGGGACTGCGCTTGCTCCCGCATGGTGCGGCCCACTTTCACCGCCCCGTCGTCCCGGAGGAAGCGGCGGATCTCCCCGGCGATCTTGGGCACGGCGTAGGTGGAGAAGCAGGTGCCGTAGTCGAAGTCGAACCCCTGCACCGCCTTCAAAAACCCCAGGCACCCCAGCTGGTACAGGTCCTCCGGGTCCACGCCCCGGCCGTAGTAGCGCCGCACCACGCTCCAGATCAGGCCGTTGTTCTCGATCACCGCCTGCTCGCAGGCGTCCCGGTCCCCCTCCTGGGCCGCCCGCAGCAGCTCCAGCGTGGCGCTCATGTCCCGCTCTTCAGCCGGGGAGCCAGCCGCTTGCGCATCACCACGGTGGTGCCCCGGCCCGGCGTGGAGCGGACCACCAGCTTGTCCATAAAGCTCTCCATGATGGTGAAGCCCATGCCGCTGCGCTCCTCCCCGCCGGTGGTGAACATGGGCTGGCGGGCCTTCTCGATGTCCGGGATGCCCCGGCCGTGGTCTCGCACCGTCACCTCCAGCACCTGGTCCGGGCAGATGCGAACCTTCATCACCACCTGGCCGATGGAGTCCGGGTAGGCGTGTACGATGGCGTTGGTCACCGCCTCGCTGACTGCGGTCTTGATGTCCTCCAGTTCATTGAGGGTGGGGTCCATCTGGGCGGCGAAGCAGGACACCGCGGCCCGGGCGAACCCCTCGTTGCTGCTGCGGCTGGGAAATGCCAGCGTGACTTCATTATTGGCTTTGGTCTTCATGGTATGTACTCCCCCTTTTTACCGTATCGTTACCAGCCGGCCGATGCCGGCGGCGTCCAGGACCCGCCGGGCCTGCTGGGGAACATTCCGCACCAGCAGGCTGCCGTCCAGCAGCCCCATCCGCTGCTGGGCCCGCAGGATCAGCGCGATGCCGGAGCTGTCCATAAACGTTACGCCGGAAAAGTCCAGCACTAGCTTCTTCGGCAGCGCCGCGTCGATGGCCAGCTCCAGCTCCCGGAGGGCATCCCGGGCCCCGTGGTGGTCCAGCTCCCCCTTCAGTTCCAGCAGCAGGTTCCGGTCCGCGCTCGTGGCTTCGATCTCCATTCGATCCCCTTCTTCCTTGTCATTTGTGTACCAAGATACAGGGTACCCCGTTTTTCCTTCCATTATAAGGAAACCGGCCTTTCTTTTTTGTCGGAATCACGCCCCGCCGCAAAATCTTCCCACCATTCCCTTGCGTCATCGCCCGCAGCGGGGTATCATGGAGGTATCTCATAGGAAAGGCAGGCACATCTATGAAAATCTTACTGCTCAACGGCAGCTCCCGGCCCAATGGCTGCACCTACACGGCCCTGCGGGAGGTGGCGGACACGCTGGAGGCCGGCGGCGCGGAGACGGAGATCCTCTTCCTGGGCAGCGGCCCCATCCGGGACTGCACCGCCTGCAGGGCCTGTAAGAAGACGCCGGGCCGCTGTGTGTTCGACGACGACATCGTGAACCAGGTCATCGAGAAGGCCCGGGCGGCGGACGGCTTTGTGTTCGGCACGCCGGTGTACTACGCCCATCCCGCCGGCCGCATCCTCTCGGTGCTGGACCGGGCGTTCTACGCAGGAGGCAGCGCCTTCGCCCACAAGCCCGGCGCCGCCGTGGCCTCCGCCCGCCGGGCGGGCACCACCGCCTCGGTGGATGTGCTGAACAAGTACTTTACCATTGCCCAGATGCCGGTGGTGTCCTCCACCTACTGGAACATGGTTCACGGCAACACGCCGGAGGAGGTGCGCCAGGACGCAGAGGGGATGCAGACCATGCGGAATCTCGGGCGGAACCTGCTCTGGCTGGTCCAGTGCATCCAGGCGGGCGCGGCTGCGGGCATCCAGCCACCACAGGCGGAGAGCGGCGTCCGAACCAACTTCATCCGCTGAGACGCAAAACGCCCCCGGAGGGAAAATCCCTCCGGGGGCGCTGCCGTTCTTATGATCGTTTAGATTTTCTCCCACGCCATGGGCGTGTAGCGGATGCCGTCCGGCGACAGCTGCTCCGCCGCTGTGGGCAAAAAGCCCAGATGGCGGTAGACCTCCACCGCGTAAGGGGAGCTGTGGACCGTCACCCGGCTCCAATCTCCCGCTGCCAGATACGCCTGGAACAGGCTGCGGCCGACGCCCCGCCGGTGAACCAATGGCTCCACGAAAAACAGGGCGACGTGGCTCCCCTCCGCCGCCAGGACACCCAGGAGTTTTCCCTCCTCCCAGGCGCCGAATACTGTCAAGCGCTTGACCTGTTCAGCTCCTGATATATAAGCGTGAAAGGCCTCGACACCCTCCGGCGCGTAGTCCGGGGCCTCGAATTCCTGAAAGACCCGCCAGCAGAGATCCATAGCCGCCGGAAGCTCCGGCTCTCGGATGCGTCGGATCAACATGGCGCACCTCACGTTTCCAGCAGGGCCCGCACCCGGTCCAGCGCCTCCGGGGCCGACGGCTTGACGCCGATCACCGGCACAGCCAGACCCGCTGTCTCCAGCGCCGTTTGAATGGCGGCCACGAACACGCCCCGGCCAGGCAGCTCCCGGTCCTGGTCCGAGGTGGTGTTCACCCCGCAGCAGGGGGAGCGGTCGACACCCACGATGCCCAGCACTGTGAAGCCGTGCTTCCGGTACTCCCGGATCTGCCGGATCACTTGACTCGTCAGCTCCTGCAGCCGGGCGGCAGCCTCCGGCTCCCCCATGGCCCGGCGGATGCGGGTGTTCTCCACCACCACAGGCCGCTCCCCGCCATTGGGGTCTCCCCGGTCCAGCCCCAGGCAGCACAGCTCCGGGCAGGGCATCTGCACCACGCCCGCCTGGGCGTCCAGGGCGGCCTGCAGAATCTCCCGGTGGGCCGCCGGCACCTCCGCAGTGCCGTCGGATATGGCGTTCTGATTCAGCAGGCAGTGGGCCAGGAAAATGACCCGCCTGCTTCTTCCGTCGGTAAACATCATATCTCTCCTTTCAGCGGGAAGGATCTCTCTCCCCGCGCCCGCAGCGCTCTCAGCGCAGACAGCCGGTGACGAATTTCAGGGGCACCTCCATCCGCGCGGCGATCTGCTCCGGCGTCATGCCCTGGTCCCGGAACCGGCGGCACACGGCCCTCATGTTCTCACCCACCTCGATAATATGGCGGTCCGGGTCGTAGAGCCGCACCACCCGCTGGCCCCAGCGGTGCTCCAGCGGCGGGTGGACATAGGCGATGTCCGGGCAGGCAGCCAGCCGGGCCAGGAAGCCGTCGAAGTCGTCCTCCTCAAAGTAGACCTCGCTGTCGCTGCCGCTGAAGCGGATCTCTTCCGCCGTTTTTCCCAGGAAACCCGCCCAGGTGTCCAGGGTCTGGAGGCACAGGCCGCCGGTAAGGGTCACGTTGGCACCGAAGTCCATCACCACATGAAGCCCCAGCACCTCCCGGTAAAAGGCCTTGGACCGCTCCATGTCCCGGACTGCCAGCAGGGGATTTTTCAGCTTCATCTCGTTCTCCTCTCTCCGCCGCAGCGGTCCTATCGAAAAACGCCCCTGGGAGATGCTCCGCAGGGGCGTTTGGGTGCTGGGGTTTGAGGGTATGCCGGGGCGTCACGCCTGCATGGCCTTGGCGGATTCCTCCAGCTTGGCGATGAGCTCCTGGTACTTGGCAGCCTTCTCCCGCTCGGCGTTTACCACCGCCTCGGGGGCCCGGGAGACGAACTTCTCGTTGGAGAGCTTCTGCTCCACGCTCCGCAGGCCGTTCTGGGCCTTCTCGATCTCCTTGCGGATCCGCTCCAGCTCGGCGGCGATGTCCACCAGCTCCCGCAGGGGCAGGTAGGCCGTGGCGTTGTGGGTGACCGCGGTCACCATGCCACTGACATCCGCCGGGGCGGCGTCGGCAAACTTCACCTCGCTGGCATAGGCCAGGCGCTGGATGAAGTGGCTTCCCTGGGCGTAGACGTCCGGGGTGGCGGTGACGATCAGCACCTCCGCCTTCCTGGAGGGGGGCACGTTCATCTCCGCACGGCGGCCCCGGATGGCCTTGATGGTGTCCATCACTGCCTCCATGGCAGCCTCCTCCGCCGGGAAGTCCAACTCTTCCCGGTACTCCGGCCAGCGGGCGGTCATGATGAATTGCTCCTCGTGGGGCAGGGCCTGATAGATCTCCTCGGTGATGAAGGGCATGAAGGGGTGCAGCAGCTTCAGCAGCTCCGTCAGCACATAGCAGAGCACGTTCTGGGCCACCAGCTTGGCGCCCTCGTCCTCCCCCTGGAGGCGGGTCTTGGTCAGCTCGATATACCAGTCGCAGTAGGTGTCCCACAGGAAGTCATAGACCTTGGCGGAGGCCACGCCGATCTCGTAGGCGTCCAGGTTCTCCGTGACCTCCTTCACCAGGGTGTTCAGCTTGGAGAGGACCCACTTGTCCTCCGGCGCCAGGGCGTCCGCCGCAGGCAACTCACACTTGTCGATGGTGAGGTTCATCATCACGAAGCGGCTGGCGTTCCAGATCTTGTTGGCGAAGTTCCGCATGGCCTCGCACTTCTCGGTGTAGAACCGGGTGTCGTTGCCCGGGGAGTTGCCGGTGATGAGGTTGAAGCGCAGGGCGTCGGCGCCGTACTTCTCCGCCATCTCCAGCGGGTCGATGCCGTTGCCCAGGGACTTGGACATCTTGCGGCCCTTGTCGTCCCGCACCAGGCCGTGGATCAGCACGGTGTGGAAGGGGATCTTGTGCATCTGCTCACAGCCGGAGAAGATCATCCGGGCCACCCAGAAGAAGATGATGTCGTAGCCGGTGACCA
>CAMMCS010000137.1 GCA_946494635.1 uncultured Oscillibacter sp.
AAAGCCGGACTGGCTGCCCGGCTTTCCTGTCCAAATTTATTGTAATAGGAGGGATCTCTATGGAATACACCGTCAAGGCGCTGGCGGAGCTGGCCGGCGTCACCCCCAGGACTCTGCGCTGGTACGACCAGACGGGGCTGCTGAAGCCCCTGCGGACCACAGAGGCCGGGTACCGCCTCTACGGCCCGAAGCAGCTGGACCGGCTGCAGGACATCCTGTTCTACCGGGAGCTGGGCCTGGACCTGGCCTCCATCCGGACCATCCTGGACGACCCGGCCTTTGACCGCCAGGCGGCGCTGCAGAGCCACCTGACGGAGCTGAAGGCCCGCCGGGCCCGGCTGGACGATCTGATCCTGACTGTCCAGCGTACCATCGACGACATCAAAGGAGGAACGAAAATGACCGATCAGGAGAAGTTTGAGGTCTTCAAGCGCCGCGTCGTTGCGGCCAATGAGGCCGCCTTCGGGCAGGAGATCCGGCAGAAATATGGAGACGAGGAGGCGGACCGGGCCAATGCCTGCGTCCTGGCCCTGACCCGGGAGGAATACGAGCAATGGAAGGCCTTGGGCGGGGAGATCCACACCGCCCTCACCGCCGCCGTGCAGGCGGAGGCGGATCCCGCCGGGCCGGAGGGGCAGCGGATCGCGGCCCTCCATCGGCGGTGGCTGTCCTATTCCTGGGAGGCGTACACGCCCCAGGCCCACGCGGGGCTGGCGGAGCTGTATGTGTCCGATCCCCGGTTCACCGCCTATTACGACCGGGAAATGCCCGGCTGCGCCGCCTTTTTGCGGGACGCCGTCCGGGCCTATACCAAGGCGTGAAAGCGGCAGGGCCGCCCGTTGACGGGCGGCCCTGCCGCTTCGATTGGGAGAGATTTACTTCTTGCCCATGCTGCGGATGGCTTTCAGAATCTGGATGACCACCATGGAGCCGAAGGCCAGCCCCACGATGGCGCCCACCAGGCCGGCGGACAGCTGCGCCACGTCGAAGAGCGGCTCCAGCGGCGGGATCAGCAGCACCGCCGCCAGCAGCAGCGCGCCGACAGCGAAGGCCCCCAGCAGGAACTTGTTGTTCCAGAAAGCCCGGGTAAACATGACCGGCCGGCTGGACTTGCAGTTGAAGCCGTGGAACAGGCGGCTCAGGCACAACGTGGCAAAGGCCATGGTGCTGCCCACCGCCGCGCCGCCATTGGACAGGCCGATGTGGAAGGCGGCGATGGTCGCCAGGGCAATGACCACTCCCTCAAGGCCGACGCTGGCCAGGAAGGGCTTGGTCAGGATGCCCTCATGCCGGGGGCGGGGCTTCTCCTGCATCACCGCGTCGCTGTGGGGCTCCAGCCCCAGGGCGATGGCGGGCAGGGAGTCCGTCAGCAGGTTGATGAACAGCAGGTGTACTGCCGCGAAGGGCACCGGCAGCCCCGCCAGGGAGGCATACAGCACCGTCAGGATGCCCGCCGTGTTGCCGGAGAGCAGGAACTGGATGGCCCGCTTGATATTTGCATACACGTTCCGGCCGTTTTTCACCGCCTGGACAATGGTGGCGAAGTTGTCGTCCGCCAGCACCATGCCGGCGGCGTCCTTGGCCACCTCGGTACCGGTGATGCCCATGGCCACGCCGATGTCCGCCTGCTTCAGGGCCGGGGCATCATTGACGCCGTCGCCGGTCATGGCCACCAGGTTGCCCCGGTCCTGCCAGGCCCGGACAATGCGGATCTTGTGCTCCGGGGACACCCGGGCGTACACGCTGACCTTAGGCACGAACTCCCGCAGCTCCTCGTCGCTCATGGACTCGATGACCGCGCCCTCCACGGCCTCGGTGCCGGGAGTGAGAATTCCGATCTCCCTTGCGATGGCGGAGGCGGTAACCTTGTGGTCGCCGGTGATCATGATGGGGCGGATGCCGGCGGAGATGCACTCTGCCACTGCCGCCTTGGACTCCTCCCGGGGCGGGTCCATCATGGCCACCAGCCCCAGGAACTGGAGATCCCGTTCATCCTCCAGTCCAACAGCGGGCTCCGTGAGCATCCGTTTGCCGAAAGCCAGCACCCGCAGGCCCTGCTGGGACAGCTCCTCGTTCACCCGGCTGATCTCCGCCTTCTCCTCCGGGGAGAGGCGGGTGCGGTCCAGCATCACGTCTACAGCGCCCTTGGTGATCATAGTGAGCCCGTCGGAGAGGTTGTGGACCGTGCTCATCAGCTTCCGGTCCGAGTCGAAGGGCAGCTCCGCCAGCCGGGGATACTTCTTCCGGGATGCCTCGGCGTCAAAACCGTAGCCGGCGCCCAGGCGGACCAGGGCAGTCTCCGTGGGATCCCCCACCTCGCCGGCCTCGTTGACTGTGGCGTCGCTGCACAGCAGGGCCGACCGCAGCAGATCCCGCTGGGCCGTCCGGGTGAAGTCCGCCCCGTCAGCGGAGATGACCTCCCCGCCGGCATAGAGTTTTTTCACTGTCATCTTGTTCTGGGTCAGGGTACCGGTCTTGTCGGAGCAGATGACGGACACGCTGCCCAGTCCCTCCACCGCCTGGAGCTTGCGGATGATGGCGTGCTCCTTGGCCATCTTCTGGGTGCCGAAGGAGAGGACGATGGTGACGATAGAGCTGAGGGCCTCCGGCACAGCCGCCACCGCCAGGGCCACGGCGAAGATGAAGGCGTCCATGATGTTCTCATCCCGCGCAAACACGCTGACCGCAAAAATAATGGCGCAGAGGACCAGAATCCCAACGGAGAGCTTTTTGCCGAACTGATCCAGGCTCACCTGGAGGGGCGTCTTCTTCTCCTCCGTGTTCTTCAGCAGGGCGGCGATCTTGCCCATTTCCGTGTGCATGCCGACGGAGGTCACCAGGAAGCGGCCCCGGCCGTAGGTGACAAAGCAGCCGGAGAACACCATATTCTTCCGGTCGCCCAGGGGAACGTCCCCCGCGATCTCCTCCAGATCCTTCTCCACCGGCAGGCTCTCGCCGGTGAGGGCGCTCTCCGCGCACTTCAGGCTGGCGCACTCCAGCAGGCGCCCGTCGGCGCAGATCGCGTCGCCTGCCTCCAGCAGCACCACATCGCCTACGGTGACCTCCCTGCCGGGAATCTGGATCACCTGACCGTCCCGCACCACCTTGGCGGTGGGGGCGGACATCTGCTTCAGGCTGTCCAGAGAGGCGGCGGCCTTCACCGTCTGGACAGTGCCCAGGATGGCGTTCATGATGATCACCGCCAGAATGACGATGGTGCTCTCCACCTCTCCCGTGAAGGCGGACACGATTGCCGCAACGATCAAAATGATGACGATGAAGTCCGCGAACTGCTCCAGGAAGATCCGCAGGACGCTTTTGCGTCCGCCCTCCTGCAGCTCATTGGGCCCGTACTGCTTCAGACGGCGGGCGGCCTCCGCCGCCGTCAGCCCGTCGGCAGTGCTGTCCAGTTCCCGGAGCAGCGCCTCCCGGTCCTTCTGCCAGATCTTGTTTTCCATTACACATACTCCTTTTTCCCGACAAGACGCAAAAAGGCGAGGCTTTTGCGTCAATGCCACTGCATTGATACAAAAGTCTCGCCGTTTCAACCCGAAGCGGGGCCGAAGCCCGTACTGACGCCGTTGGGTACACAGTCGATGTGCCAGCTACTCCCTTTTGGTTCTGAGGGCACTATACCTGATTTTGCCCCGTTTGTCAACTGCTTAACCGTCGATTTTTTCAATTTTTTTCCCGCGGAAACGGACGCCCACGCCCATGACCACAGCAAAAACGATCAGGTAGTAAAACACGGTTGCGCCGTATCCCGCGAAGGCGGCATACACCATGAACCCGCAGCCGCAGAGCGCCAGGCCCGGCATCACAAACCGCTGGAACGGCCGCAGGTCCGTCCCCTTGCGCATCAGCTGGATAAACATGGGAACGTACATCCCGTACAGGGTGATGATGGGCAGCTCCGAGGAGTCGAAGCTGAAGGGGCCGAACCAGGGCCCGCCCACATTGGCGCCGTAAAAATACACCAGCCACGCCGCGGAGAAGCCCAGGCTGGCCAGGGCGGAGTTCCCCGCCATATTGGTCACCGGGTCCACCTGGCGGAACAGCTCCGGCGCCGGCCCCTCGTCCCGGACTGCCAGAGCGTACAGCCCCCGGCAGCAGGAGAGGGTCAGCCCGTTCAGCGTTCCCAGGCAGGAAATGACGATCAGCACAAACACCACTGTGCCCGCCGTCTCGCCGAACACCCGCTGGAAGGCCATTTTGGCCGCGGCCTCACCGCTGGCCATCAGCTCCTCTGTGGTCACCGCACCGGTAAGGCCGATATAATAGAGAATATAGGTGGCCACCACGATGAAGGCGCCCACCACCAGGGCCCGGGGCAGGGTCCGCTTGGCATCCCGCAGCTCCGCGTTGATGGAGGTGGCCAGGATCCACCCCTCATAGGCGAAGGCCACCGCCACGGTGGAGGCCATCAGCCCCTCTCCCGTGGAGATGGTGCTGGCGCTCATGGCAGCGAAGTTCTCTGCCATGCGGCCGTTCATCAGGCCCACCGCCGCGCCGCAGACCGCCATCAGGGCCAGGGGGATCATCTTGATTACCGTGGTGGACACCTGGAATTTTCCCGCCAGCCGTGGGGCCAGGGCGTTGAGCACATGGTCCAGGCAGAGCATTGCCCCGGCAATGGTCATGCAGGCGCCGCCGGTGATGTCCCAGCCCAGCAGCACGCAGAAATACCGGGCGGAGATCCAGGCCAGGGCGGATACCAGGCAGGGGGTGTACAGCACCGCCATGAACCAGCCCACATAATAGGCATATCCCCGCCCCATGGTGGCCTCGGCATAGTCCACCAGGCCGTTGACCTTCTCATACCGGGTTGCCATGGTGGCGAACACATAGGAGCAGACGATCATAATGGCGCCCACGATCCCCCAGGCCAGAATCCCCAGGGGCATGTTTCCCTGAGTGGCCTGGAGCACCTTTTCCGCCTTGAAAAACACGCCGGAGCCAATGACGATCCCCACCACCATACAGATGGCCGTGGGCAGGCCGTACCGCTTTTCCATGGCCCTCTCCTTTCTCTGCTGAACACTTTTCTGCGATAGCCCTTTAAAGGGCATTGGAAGAAGGATACCACAACTCTGCACAAATTGCAATCTATTTTCTGCGGTTTTCGACAGCAGTATGCAAAAAACGCTCCCGTTTCCGGGAGCGCCAGCTGGCTATGCGCCATTTTCTTTTGGGGCACGGTGCCGTTTCATCGCGCCCCATCACCTGGAACACGATGCCCCTGCGCCCGGCCTCTCGTGTCGCGCACCCCGGCCCCCGCCGGCGGGCCGGGGCCCGCCTTTTTCCCCGGCGGGCCAAAGCGGGGGGCCAGCGGGGCTGGGGGGGCAAGAAAACTACTCCAC
>CAMMCS010000138.1 GCA_946494635.1 uncultured Oscillibacter sp.
CAGAGGCCATCGTCCAGACATTGCGGGAGGACGCGGAGCGGCTCCGCAGCGGCGCGGCCCTGGGGGCGGCGGACCGGTATCTGGCTGCCATCTATCCGGACGTCACCGCCGGGGTCCACTACCTGCCAACCGATGCTGTGGTGTTTTTCAGCGAGAGCGGCCGGGTGGACGAGCGGGTGAAGAACACGGCCCTCCAGCAGAAGCAGGACGTAGAGGCCTTGCTGTCCGCCGGGGTGCTGGCGGGGGACTACGCCAACCTGACCCTCACCGCCGAGGAGCTGTACAGTGCCCTGGAGGAGTTCCCTGTGATCCTGGAGGACTCCCTGCCCACCTCCCGGCACCCCCTGCGGCCCCGGGGCCTCCTGACCATGAACGCCAAGCAGCTCAGCTCCTACGGCGGCAGTCTGGAGACCGCCGTCACGGATCTGGAGCACTACCGGCAGAATGGCAGCGCGGTGCTGGTGCTCTGCGGCGGAGAGACCCGGGCGAAGAACCTCCACCGGCTGCTGGAGGAGAAGGGCATCCCGGCCGCCCTGGATCTGAACGGCGCCGCCATGCCCGCCGCCGGAGAGGTGCGCCTCTCCCTGGGGGCCCTGTCCGCCGGCAGCGAGTGGCCGGCGCTGAAGCTGGCGGTGCTGACGGAGGGCCAGCTGACCACCTCCGCTGTCCGGAAGCGCCAGCGGGTGAAGAAGGACTCCAACCGACAGAAGCTCCAGTCCTACACGGACCTGTCGCCGGGGGACCTGGTGGTTCACGAGCACCACGGCGTGGGCCGGTTCGCGGGCATCCAGCGGATGCCGGTGGACGGCGTGGAGAAGGACTATATCAAAATCGACTACGCTGGGGGGGACTGCCTGTACGTCCCTGTCACCCAGCTGGACCTGGTGAGCAAGTATATCGGCGGAGGCGAGGACACGGAGCGCACCCGGCTCAACAAGCTGGGGGGCACCGAGTGGGCCCGGCAGAAAACCAAGGCCAAAAAGGCCGCCAAGGATCTGGCCAAGGGCCTCATCGCCCTGTACGCCGAGCGGCAGAAGCGTCCGGGCTTCGCCTTCTCCCCCGACTCCCCCTGGCAGCGGGAGTTTGAAGAGTCCTTTGCCTATGCGGAGACAGAGGATCAGCTCAAGTGTATCGCGGAGATCAAGGCGGACATGGAGAAGCCCCGGCCCATGGACCGGCTGCTGTGCGGCGACGTGGGCTACGGCAAGACGGAGGTGGCCCTCCGGGCGGTGATGAAGTGCATCCTGGACGGGAAGCAGGCCGCCATCCTGGTGCCCACCACCGTCCTGGCCCAGCAGCACTATGCCACCGCCGTCAGCCGGTTCCGGGACTTCCCGGTGAAGATCGAGGTGCTCTCCCGCTTCACCCCCGCCAAGGAGCAGAAACGGATCCTGGAGGCCGCCAAAAGCGGCGGCGTGGATCTGCTGATCGGCACCCACAAATTATTGCAGAAGAACATGGCCTTCCACGACCTGGGCCTGCTGGTGATCGACGAGGAGCAGCGGTTCGGCGTCACCCACAAGGAGCGGCTGAAGGAGATGAGCCGCCAGGTGGACGTGCTGACCCTCTCCGCCACCCCCATTCCCCGGACGCTGAACATGGCCCTCTCCGGCCTGCGGGACATGTCCACCCTGGAGGAGCCCCCGGCGGACCGCCAGCCGGTGCAGACCTATGTGCTGGAGCACGACTGGGCCATCATCGAGGACGCCGTCCGCCGGGAGCTGGGCCGTGGCGGCCAGGTGTACTATCTCCACAACCGGGTGGAGAGCATCGACGCCACCGCCGCCCGGCTCCAGAAGATGCTGGGGCCTGAGGTCCGCATCGTCACCGGCCACGGGCAGATGTCCGAGCCGGAGCTGTCCTCCGTCATGCAGGCCATGGTGGACGGGGAGGCGGACATCCTGGTGTGCACCACCATCATCGAGACCGGCATCGACATCCCCAACGTCAACACCCTCATCATCGAGGACGCGGACAGGATGGGCCTGGCCCAGCTCCACCAGATCCGGGGCCGCATCGGCCGCAGCGCCCGGCGGGCCTACGCCTACCTCACCTACCGCCGGGGCAAGGTGCTGCAGGAGACCGCCGCCAAGCGGCTGTCCGCCATCCGGGAGTACGTGGAGTTCGGCTCCGGCTTCAAGATCGCCATGCGGGACCTGGAGATCCGGGGCGCCGGCAACCTGCTGGGCCCGGAGCAGTCCGGGTATCTCATGAGCGTGGGCTACGACCTGTACCTGAAGCTGCTGGAGGAGGCCGTCCTGGAGGAGCGGGGCGAGGAGAAGCGGATCGAGACGGAGTGCGCCGCCGACCTGACGGTGAACGCCCATATCCCGGACCGGTACGTCCCCTCCGCGGAGCAGCGGATGGACCTGTACCGCCGCATCGCCGCCATCCGCACGGACGAGGACGCCTCGGACCTGCTGGACGAGATGCTGGACCGGTACGGCGAGGCGCCGAAATCCGTGCTGGCCCTGCTGGACGTGGCCCTGCTGCGGTCTGCCGCCGCCAGGGCCGGGGTATCCGACATCTCCCAGAAGGGCAGCGTCCTGCGGCTGCAGCTGGGGATTTTCCGGCCGGAGGCCCTGGTGTCGGTCTGCGGCCTGAGCAAATACCGTCAGCGGCTGACGCTGGCGGCCGGCGAAGCCCCCGCCCTGTCTTTGAAGCTGAAGCCCGGCGAGGATGTGCTGGAGGCCGCACGGACCCTGGTGGAGGATCTGAAGCTGGCCGCCGAGGAGGCCGCCGGATCTGCACCCGCCGGCGAAACGCCGTAAGTTTCATCATATCTCTGACGTGACCCGCATAGGATGGTGGCGGTGGGACATCCCCGCCCCGCCCTGTGCGGGGATTTTCCGCAAATCTCAGGAAAACGGCAAAGGAGAACCGTGATGAAAGGACGCGCCGCCCTGTGCCTGGCCCTGTCGGCCAGCCTGCTTATGACCGCCTGCGGCGGGGAGCCCTCCGGGGAGAGCATCTTCCGGGAGGCCGCAGGACTCTCCCCTGACGCCGCGGCGCTGACCGTGGATGGGCGGGAGGTGCCCGCCTGGCGCTACCTCTACTGGCTGACCTATGCCTGCGACTATATTGCCGCCTCCTATGGGGAGGAAGAAATCCGATGGGAGGACACCGTGGACGGCACGGATCTGGAGGCCTACGCCAGAGAGCAGGCGCTGGCCGGAGCCGCCCTGTACGCCACAGTGGAGAACTGGGCGGAGGACTACGGCTGTGTCCTTACCGACGAGGATTCTGCCGCTATGGACCGGGAATGGGCCGCCCGGGCGGCCCAATACGGCAGCGAGGAGGCCTATCTGGAAGTTCTGGCCCGGATGGGCCTGACCCGGGCAGAGGCCGAGGCGCTCTCCGCTGACGCCTATCTCTATCAGCATCTCTACGACCTCTTTTCCACCCCGGAGAGTGACCTGTACCCGGCAGAGCGGGATCTGGAGGCCTTTGCCCGGGAGCAGGGCTATCTGACGGTGGACCACATCTGGATCTCCACCGCGGCGGCGGATCCAGCGGACGAAGAGGCCGTCAGCGCCTGCAGGGCCCGGGCGGAGGAGGCCTTTTCCAAGCTGAACGGCAGCCCGGATCCCGCCAACGATTTCGCGGTGCTGGCGGAGACCTACAGCGACGAGACGGACCGGGACCAGCATCCGAAGGGCTACACCTGCCGCCTGGGGGACGGCACACTGCCCGCCGCCTGTGAGGAGGCTGTCCAGGCCCTGGAGGAGGGACAGTTCAGCGGCGTGGTGGAGGCGGAGGACGGCTTCTACCTGCTGCTGCGCAGGCCGACGGATCTGGAGGCGGCAGCTCCCGACTACTTCGACGCCCTGCTTCAGGCTGCGGCGGACAGCGCGGACATCTCCCTGACCCAGGCATGCGAAAGCCTGGATGTGAGCCGGTTCTACGAGAATCTGAGCGCCGCGAGAGAGGCCCTGGCTGCGGAGGAGGAGGGCTGACCGCCTCCCTTTTGGCAAAATGACGAAACAGGAATCTGTTTTGATAAAATTTTAACAAAATTTTGCAATTCACGGAAATTTGCATTGACGGAACCTGCAAAAGCCACTATAATCAAAATTGCAGGCAGGAGAATATCCGGTATTGTCAAAAAATTAGCAATCTTTTAACACCTTCGGATTGCCCGCTCCTGCCGGAAACGTCTGCGTCAGCGCCTGGCGTCTGACCGCCAGAGCTGCCAATGATATTAAAAAAACGGAGGAAGATCATGAAAGAGCTCTATGTTGTGAACTGCTGCAGAACCGCCATTGGTTCCTTTGGCGGGAGCCTGAAGAACACCCCCGCCACCGAGCTGGGTGCCATCGTCATCAAAGAGGCTCTCAGCCGCGCCGGCGTCAGCCCCGATCAGGTGGATGAGGTCATGTTCGGCTGCATCCTGACCGCCGCCCAGGGCCAGAACGTGGCCCGTCAGGCCGCGATCAAGGCCGGCATCCCCTACTCTGTCCCCGCCTACACCGTGGGCATGGTCTGCGGCTCCGGCATGAAGTCCATGATTGAGGCTGCCCGCTCCATCCTGGCCGGCGATGCGGATGTTGTGGTCTGCGGCGGCACAGAGAACATGAGTGCCGCTCCTTTCGCGTCCATGGATGCCCGCTGGGGCGCCCGCATGGGAGATAAGAAGCTGGTGGACACCATGATCAAGGACGGCCTGTGGGACGCCTACAACAACTATCACATGGGCACCACCGCTGAGAACATCGCCGACGTGTGGGGCATCACCCGCCACGAGATGGACGAGTTCGCCGCCTCCTCCCAGCAGAAGGCCTGCGCCGCCCGTGATTCCGGCCGCTTCGACGATGAGGTGGTCCCCATCATGGTCAAGCAGAAGAAGCAGATGGTGGAGTTCAAGCGGGACGAGTTCCCCCGCGAGGGCGTGACCGCCGAGAACATCTCCAAGCTGCGCGGCGCCTTCCCCGTGGGCCCCGAGGGTGTGGAGGACGCCATCGAGCACTCCTTCCAGCCCACTCAGATCCACGAGGCCGACACCAAGAAGCATGAGCAGCGCGTCACCGCCGCCAACGCCTCCGGCATCAACGACGGCGCCGCCGCCATCATCCTGGCCTCCGGCGAAGCCGTGGAGAAGTACGGCCTGAAGCCCATGGCCAAGCTGGTCAGCTGGGGCCAGGGCGGCGTGGATCCCAAGATCATGGGCGTGGGCCCCGTGCCCGCCTCCCGTCAGGCCATGGAGAAGGCCGGCCTGAAGATCGAGGACATGGACCTGGTGGAGGCCAACGAGGCCTTTGCCGCTCAGTCCATCGCCGTGGCCCGTGAGCTGGGCTTCGACATGAGCAAGGTCAACGTGAACGGCGGCGCCATCGCTCTGG
>CAMMCS010000139.1 GCA_946494635.1 uncultured Oscillibacter sp.
GGCCGTGGGCGGACTTGGAGGTGTTGATCTCCACGATGTCGCCGTTGTGGAGCACACAGTCAAAGCCTACCATCCGGCCGTTGACCTTGGCCCCCACCATGGTATTGCCGATGGCGGAGTGGATGGAATAGGCAAAGTCAATGGGAGTAGCGCCGGCGGGGAGGTTGATGACGTCTCCCCGGGGGGTGAACACGAACACCTCGTCGGCGAACATGTCGATCTTCAGACTGTGGATAAAGTCCTCGGCGTCGGCGTCCTCCTGGTTTTCCAGCAGCCGCCGGATCCATTCGTAGGTCTGCTCCCCGCCCTGCTTGTTGATGCCCTGCTTGTACTTCCAGTGGGCCGCCACGCCGTATTCAGCAATGGCATGCATGTCATAGGTGCGGATCTGCACCTCGAAGGGAATGCCCTGGTCGCCGATGACGGTGGTGTGAAGGCTCTGGTACATATTAGGCTTGGGGGTGGCGATATAGTCCTTGAACCGGCCCAGAATGGGCTTGTAGAGGTCATGGATCACGCCCAGCACGTTGTAGCAGTCCGCCACGGTGTCCACCAGTACCCGGAAGGCAAAGAGGTCATAGACCTCCTCCATGCTCTTGTCCTGGGTGTACATCTTGCGGTAAATGCTGTACGGATGCTTCACCCGGCCATAGACCGTGGTGTTCTCAATGCCCATCTCCGTCAGGCGCTGGGTGATCTGCTCCTGGACCGTGGTCATGAAGGCCCCGTGCTCCCGGCTGGCCTCGTCCAGCTTTTTCACGATGTCGTCATAGCCCACCGGATCCAGGTACTTCAGCGACAGATCCTCCAGCTCCCACTTCACCTTCTGCATGCCCAGGCGGTGGGCGATGGGGGCGTAGATCTCCATGGTCTCAAAGGCCTTTTTCTTCTGCTTCTCCGGCGTCTGATACTCCATGGTGCGCATATTGTGGAGCCGGTCGGCAATCTTGATGAGGATCACCCGGATATCCTTGCTCATGGCCAGGAGCATCTTGCGCAGATTCTCCATCTGCTCCTCTTCCATGGTGCTGTATTTCACCCGCGTCAGCTTAGTAACGCCGTCTACAATATCCGCAATGGTGGGACTAAAGCGCTTGGCAATGTCATCGTAGGTGCTGTCGGTGTCCTCGATGCAGTCGTGAAGAAGGGCGGCGATAATGGACTCGCTGTCCAGCCGCATCTCCGCCACAATCTGGGCTACCTGAAGAGGATGGGTGATATAAGGCGTCCCATCCCGCCGCAGCTGGTGCCCATGGTGCTCCTGGGCATATTCAAAGGCAGAACGTATCTGATTCAGATCGGCAGAGATATTGTAGCCGCGGATCGTTTTTTCCAGATGTTCATAAAGCTCTTCAACCGTGGCCATCGTCATCTGTCTCCTTTCTCTTCTTTTCTCTGGATCTGCCGCAGCCGCCCCACATAGGGACACTGCTCCAGATCCGCTCTGCGGCCCGGCTGGAGCCGCAGCACAAGGCGGTCATCCTTGGCCGTCAGGCTGATAAGCTCCCGCTCGGCAAATACCTCCAGGCCGAAGGCAGCCCGCAGGAAGCTCTCGCTGCCGTCCAGGGATGTGGCCAGCCGCCGCAGCAGCGGCAGGCGGTGACAGCACACAGGGCCGTCCCGGCCCAGGCGCTCTATGGCGCGCCACAGGGCAACAAACTGCTCCCGGCCCGGCAGCAGGCGCTGGGCCTCCTTCCCGGTGACCCGTCCCCCCTGCAGCAGCCGCTCCACCAGCTCCAGGCATTCCCGTTCCCGGCCGCTGGGCTCCACCGATGGGCGCAGATCGATCATCTGGAGCTGCACGCTGCTGTTGCCGCGAAATTCATTGATCTGTAAATAGAAAGCCGCATCCACCCGGCTGCCTGCCGATACGCCGCACTCCTCCGGTGTGACGGAGAAGAAAATCGCGTCAAAATGGCAGGTACCCTTGCTCAGGCGCAGCTTCATATGCCGGTTCTGGCCCACGCTCTGGAGGCTCTCCACCTTGGCGCCCATCAGAACGAACACCGGGCGATTATTGCCGGCTCCGTAAGGCTCCAGACGGCTGAGTTCTTCTACCTCCTCCAGGGTCACCGCCTCCGGATGGCGCAGCACCACATCCACCTCCAGGGAGGACACCGGCGCCTCGCCGTTGCAGTAATCCCGCACGCAGCGGTTCATCCGCTGCCGGAAGGCGGGGATATCCTCCTGGCGGATATTGAAGCCTGCCGCCAGGGCGTGGCCGCCGAAATCCACCAGCAGATCGGAGCAGGACTCCAGAGCGGAAAACAGGTTGAAGCCGCCGTAGCTGCGGCAGGAACCCTTTCCCATGCCGTTTTGCAGGTGGATCATAAAGCTGGGGCAGGAGTACTTCTCACTGAGCCGGGAAGCCACGATCCCCACCACTCCCTGATGCCAGACCTCACTGGAAAGGACCAGGGCGCTGCGCTCTCCGGCAGGAAGGGTCTCGATCTGATCCACCGCCTGGGCGAAAATCTCCTGCTCCACCGTCTGCCGTTCCCGGTTGAGGTCGCACAGCTCCCGGGCCATCCGCTCGGCCTGGGCGCTGTCGTCGGTCAGGAGCAGGTTGGCTGCCAGCTCCGCCTCTCCCATCCGTCCGGCGGCGTTGATCCGGGGGGCCAGGACAAAGCCGATCTGAATGGAGGTGATCTCCTTGTCCAGAAGTCCCGTCTCCTTCAGCAGGGCCCGCAGGCCCAGAAAATCCGCATTGGAAATGGCCTCCAGTCCCCGGCAGACGATGGTACGGTTTTCATCGCTCATACGCATCACGTCAGCCACGGTGCCGATGGCGGCCAAGGTGCAATAGCGGGCAAAAATAGCGTCCTCTTTCTGGCCGCCCAGGGCCAGCACCAGCTTCAGAGCCACGCCTACCCCGGCCAAATGCTTGAAGGGATAGGGGCAGTCCGGCCGCCGGGGATCCACCACAGCAGCGGCGTCAGGCAGTGTCTCCTTGCACTCATGGTGGTCGGTGATCACCAGATCCATGCCCAGTTCCCGGGCAAAACGGGCCTCCTCCACGCCGGTGATGCCGCAGTCCACGGTGATCACCAGGGTGACGCCCCGGTCATGGAGGGTCCGCAGGGCATCGCAGCCCAGGCCATAGCCCTCTTCGATCCGGCGGGGGATATAAAACTCACAGTCCGCCCCCCGGCGGCGCAGGTAATCCACCACCAGCACCGTGGCGGTGATGCCGTCCACGTCGTAATCGCCAAATACCGCGATCTTCTCTCCCCGGCTCAGGGCCCGGCTGATTCGGGAGACCGCCTTGTCCATATCCCGCATCAGCATCGGCGAATAGCTCAGCTGCCGTTCCCGCTCCAGGATAGGCACGATTTCCTCCGGCGCCGCGGCCCCGCGGGAGGCCAGTACGGCGGAAAGCAGCGCAGGATACCCCGCCGCGCGCAGCCGGTCCACTGCTTCCGCGTCGTAACTGCCGCCGGTCCATCTGTCATATCGCAAGGGTATCCCCTCCTTTCCCGCCCGGGTGCCGACACAGGCCACAGCGCCCCTTAACGGGCATATTACCCCAAAATAACCATATTATTATAGCAAATAAACCCCCGCCCGTAAAGGAAAAAATCCCACGTTTTCTGCGCAAAACAAGGCCCGCCGGCCCTCCGATTTGACGAAAGAGCAGAAATCTGCTACAATACCCCCGGTAAAACCGTCAATCCACGAAAGATGAGGTCCCATTCAAATGAAAATAAAATTTATATCCCTGGCACTGGCCCTGACGCTGTGCCTGGGCCTGGCCGCCCCCGCCCGGGCTGCGGCAGGCTATTCCGACATTCCCAGCGGGCACTGGTCTGAGGCCAGCGTCAACAAAGCCACCGCTCTGGGTCTGTTCCAGGGCGTGGGCAACGGCAAATTCGGCCGGGGCCAGCCCATTACCAAGGCCGCCTTTGTCACCGCTCTGGTACGGCTGTTTGGCTGGGAGGAGGTCACTCCCGCCAAGGCCAGCTTCACCGACGTAACCGCCAACCGGTGGTTCTATACCGCCGTGGAGACCGCCCGGGCCAACGGCGCCTTTGCCGCCACCAGCGGCGCCTTCCATCCCACAGACAACATCACCCGGGAGGAGATGGCGGTGATGATCGTGCGAAGCCTGGGCTACGCCTCCCTGGCCGGCACCGCCAGCAGCTATCCCTGCCCCTTTCCCGATGTGACCACCAACAAGGGTTTCATCACCCTTGCCTATGACATGGGTATTGTGGAGGGTGTAAACGGCGGGAAATTTGCCCCCGACGCAACCGCCACCCGGGAGCAGGCAGCCGCCATGCTGGTACGGCTCTACGACCGGCTCTATGCCAACTCCAGCCGCCTGGCCTCCGCCGGCAGCAACACCAAAATCACCGTGGACACTCCGGCGGCCAACGAGGACGACGAGCTGCCCACCACTCCCCTGGAGCCCATTGCTGAGCTGTACGCCCAGCTGCGCAAACACAAAAGCAGCGGCACCGACATGAGCCGGGCTGTTCTTTGCCTTACCGGCGGCGGCGTGCGCACCATTACGTCCAACGGCCGCATCGTGTCCACCGACACCCTGTCGGCCCAGGAGGTGGAGAAAATCCTCTCCGGCAGCGGCGTCCATACCTACTATTCCACCCGCTATGAAAGCGCCTACTGCATCTACAAGCCCAACAGCTATCAGTCCGCCACCCTCTGGTACCAGAGCGAGGAAAGCCTGGCGGCAAAGCTGCAGCTGGCCCGCCTCTTCGGCGTTACCCGGTATACCCTCAGCTGACGCCTGTTCCGGCGCCGGAACGGGAATCTGACACAGTATGGCAAAAGGCCCGGAGCCTCCCCCAGGGAGGTTCCGGGCCTTTTTTTCCGATCTGCTTAATTGACCTTTACCGGGTCCATCTGATAGATGCTGTTCATGGTTTCCACCACGATCCGCCCGGTTTCCTTGTCCTTCTTCCAGGACTGAACCAGGCTGGTGCGGATGTACCGGTCACAGGGATCCCCCCGCCGGTCATACCGGCAGTGGAGCAGGACACAGCCATCCTCCATTTTCGCCTCGCCGATGCATCCCAGATTCTCTCTGTCCTCCGGGCTTGCCTTGGCCACGCCCTCCTTATCGGTGATCCTGACGATCTGATACATACTGCAGCCTCCCTTCTTCCCCGGCAGCCTGCCACAGCGCCGCGGCCCTCCGGTTTCTCTGTTTTTCCACATTATATGCGTGGAATTTCTGTTTGTCAATCCACCGCAAAAGTCGGTGGGGGGCGGGCGGGGGGGGCGGGGGGGGGGGCCGCGGCCGGGGGGGGGGGAAAAAGGAGAGATGGGGGGGGGAGGGAGTGGTGGTGGGGGGAGGGG
>CAMMCS010000140.1 GCA_946494635.1 uncultured Oscillibacter sp.
TTGTCGCTCCCCCAAATCTGAAATTTCTACTTGACTTTTGTTAGCAGGTCTTTCGGTCAGTTTTTCCGGTTTTTCCCGTGGCCATACCGGAAGAGCGGGGAGACCGCTCACCTGTCAAACGTGACATTTTAGATATACCCCGTTCCGCCGGGATTTCCTCTTTTTTTGCGGGAATTTTTTAAAAACTTTTTGGATGCGGCTTTACACAGGGAGAAAAGCTGCGTAAAATGGAGAAAAATGACGCGCGGAGAGAGGAGGCGGGGCAGCATGGCCATTGAAATATGGACCGCACGTTTGGACCGGGCTCTGACGCCGGAGGAGGAGTCGGCGCTGATGGCTGCGCTGCCGCCTCAGCGGCTGGAGCGGCTGGAGCGGCTGAAGCAGCCGGAAAAACGCCGGGAGCCTTTGTGCGCTTATCTGCTCCTGCGCCGCGCCCTGTGGGAGCAGTACCGCTGGCGGGACCTTCCGGAGATCGCCCTGACCTCTCTGGGAAAGCCCTATTTTCCCGCCCATCCGGAGGTTCACTTTAATCTCAGCCACACCGCCGGGGCAGTGCTGGTGGCCCTCTCAGACCGGCCGGTAGGGGCGGATATTGAGCATATCAGGCCCGTGAGCCAGCGGGCTATGCGCCGGTTGGCGGACGTGACCACGGAACGGGCCTTTTTCCAGAGCTGGGTCCGGCGGGAGGCCCTGGCCAAGCGCAGCGGCGCCGGAGTGGGGACCATGCTCTCCGCCGAGGACCCCCTTCAGCCGGGGGAGCAGTTCTATCTGCTGGATACCTTCCCGGGCTATGTGGCCGGCGTGGCGACGAGGGGCGGCGGCCCGCCGGGACAGGTGAAGCTGTACAGCATGAAAGAATTCACTTCATATGAGAGTAAAGAGTGAAGAGTGGAGAGAAATACAATTAGGAGTTAGGAATTAGGAATTAGGAATTCTGACAGGTGTTTGGCAGATGCAAACCGGGAAAACCGCGGACGGCTGAAAAAGCCGCCCGCGGTTTTTAGGGGGTGTTCTTCTCTCATCTCTTCACGATCTGGCTCTCGTAACGGGCGGATATTGAATCCTCCCCTACAGGGGTCCAATCAAATTCCTAATTCCTAACTTCTAATTCCCAATTGGTCAAACGATTTTCCGCAACGGCGGTGTCTGCTCCGCGTCCTTCTGCTCTGCAAAGTAGCGGATGATGTCCTTCCGGGTGACGATTCCGGTGAAGTTTCCAAGATCGTCCACAACAGGAATGAAGTTCTGGTTCATGGCGCTGTGCAGCAGCTCCTCCATGGTGACGGTGATGCGCACCGGCGGATAATTGTTGCCCCGGAGAATGTCCCGAACCTGCAGCCGCTCCATGTCCTTCATGGAGCAGGTGGGCAGATCTGCCTGGTCCTCGGCCAGGAGCCGCCACAAAAAGTCCCCTTCGCTGACGGTTCCGATGTACTTGCCCTCCCGGCTGATGACCGGGATGGCGGTATACCCATGGTAGCGCATCTTTTCCAGCCCCTGCCGGAAGGTGCAGTCATCATACAGATAGGCGACGGAGCTTTTCGGGAGCAGAAAGTAGGCAATATTCACGTTGTCTCCCCATTTCTATGGGCGGATAAGCCGCCTGTATTCCTTTCTTACGGATTCCTTCTGCATAAATTATACAGGAGAAGCCCTTTGAAATGATGAATAATCTATGAAATTTGCTCAAAGAGGGCCTTTACTTTTTTGAGGCGGGCTGGTATGATATAAAAAGTGATATATGCAACAGAAAGGAGCGCTTGCCATGCTGACCCGCCAGGAACTGGAGAAGAGCCCGCTCTTCCAGGACATTTCGTATGAGGAGTACCAGCAGATGCTGGCATGCTTCCAAGCGGTGCAGAAAAGCTACCGGCCGGAGGAGGTGCTGTATGATTATACGGCGCCGGCCAGCAACGCCGTGGGCGTGCTGGAGCGGGGGGAGGCCTCTCTGATCCGGATTGACCAGGATGGGGTGGCGACTGTGCTGGAGGAGCTGGGCCCCGGCGGCGTGTTCGGCAGGAGCCTGGCCTTTTCCGCCTCCGGGCGGGACAGTCTGGAGGTAGTGTGCCGCACCGCATGCGAGGTGGTGTTTATTGACTATTCCCAGATCCTGAAGCGGTGCGAGCGGGCCTGCACCCACCACAGCCTGCTGGTGCAGAACATGCTGCGTCTGATCTCCGACAAGGCCCAGGCACTCAGCGAGCGGGTGGATGTGCTCTCCCGCCGCTCCATACGGGAAAAGCTGCTGTGCTACTTCCGCCAGCTTTCAGAAAAGGAGGGGAGCGCCACGATCCAGCTGCCGTTCTCCCTGAGCATGCTGGCCGATTACATCGCCACAGACCGCTCCGCCATGATGCGGGAGCTGAAGCGGCTGAAGGAGGAAGGCGTCCTTCGGGCCAGCGGGCGGCGCATCACCCTGTGCGCCTAAGGGGGCTTAAAGTTTCCGAAAGATGGCATTTTTTACGAAAAATTGATTGACGGGTCTCCTGGCATATGTTAAAATATGAACAATGCGCCGGACCGGACGACACGGGATCCGAGGCAGGGGGCGATGCCGCCTGTCCCCAAGCGGCTGATCTCCACCATTCGACTATTCGGGAAAGAAGGAACAGGTATGTATCGTATTGTGAGAAAAGAGGCCCTCCGTCCCACCGTCACTCTGTATGAGATCGAGGCGCCCCTGGTAGCCAAAAAGGCTCAGCCGGGCCAGTTCATCATCCTGCGGGTGGATGAGAACGGCGAGCGGATCCCCATAACGATCAACGACTATGACCGGTCGAAGGGCACGGTCACCATCATCGTCCAGACTGTGGGCGCCACCACGGAGAAGCTGCGCCACCTGAACGAGGGCGACTTCCTCCAGGACTTTGTGGGCCCCCTGGGCAAGGCCACCGAGACCGAGGGCAAGAAGAAGGTCTGCGTGGTGGGCGGCGGCGTCGGCTGCGCCATTGCGTATCCCGTGCTGAAGAAGTTCCACGACTGCGGGGCCGAGGTCCACGCGGTCATCGGCTTCAAGAACAAGGACCTGGTGATCCTGGAGGACGAGTTCCGCAAGTCCTCCAGTGTGCTGAAGGTCTGCACTGACGATGGCTCTTACGGCCAGAAGGGTGTGGTCACCGAGGCGCTGAAGGAGCTGATCGACGCCGGCAACCAGTATGACGAGGTGTTCGCCATCGGCCCCATGGTGATGATGAAGTTCGTCTCCAAGACCACGGAGCCCTACGGCATCCCCACCACCGTGTCCATGAGCCCCATCATGATCGACGGCACCGGCATGTGCGGCGGCTGCCGCCTGAGCGTGGGCGGCGAGATGAAGTTCGCCTGCGTGGACGGCCCGGACTTCGACGGCCACAAGGTGGACTGGGACCTGGCGGTAAAGCGCAACCAGATGTATCGGGACTTTGAGGCCCACAAATACGAGGAGACCTGCAACCTGTTCAAGAAGGAGGCCGAATAACCATGGCCAATATGTCTTTGAAGAAGAATCCCATGCCCTCTCAGGACCCCAACGTCCGCAACAAGAACTTTGACGAGGTGGCCCTGGGCTACACCGAGGAGATGGCCATCGACGAGGCCCAGCGGTGCCTGAACTGCAAGAACCCCAAGTGTGTCAACGGCTGCCCCGTGAACGTACATATCCCCGAGTTCATCGCCAAGGTGGCGGAGGGCAAGTTTGACGAGGCCTACGGCGTCATCACCTCCACCAACAGCCTGCCCGCCATCTGCGGCCGTGTCTGCCCCCAGGAGAACCAGTGCGAGGGCCAGTGCATCCGGGGCATCAAGGGCGAGAGCGTGGGCATCGGCCGTCTGGAGCGGTTCGTGGCGGACTACCACAACGCCCACGGCCATCAGGGCGGCGCCCCCGCCGTGCCCGAGAGCAACGGCCACAAGGTGGCCGTGGTGGGCTCCGGTCCTGCCGGCCTGACCTGCGCCGGCGACCTGGCCCGGAAGGGGTACGACGTCACCGTGTTCGAGGCGCTGCACCAGGTGGGCGGCGTGCTGGTGTACGGCATCCCCGAGTTCCGTCTGCCCAAGGCCATCGTGGCCAAGGAGGTGGCCCGGCTGGAGCACTTCGGCGTGAAGATCATGACCGACACCGTGGTGGGCCGCACCATCACCGTGGACGAGCTGATGGACGAGATGGGCTTTGAGGCCGTGTTCATCGGCTCCGGCGCCGGCCTGCCCATGTTCATGAACATTCCCGGCGTCAACTACAAGGGCGTGCTGTCCGCCAACGAGTTCCTGACCCGGATCAACCTGATGAAGGCCTACCTGCCCGACTCCGACACCCCCCTGATCCACCCCAAGAAGGTGGCCGTGGTGGGCGGCGGCAACGTGGCCATGGACGCCGCCCGGTGCGCCAAGCGCCTGGGTGCTGAGGTCTACATTGTTTACCGCCGCGGCATGGAGGAGCTGCCCGCCCGTCACGAAGAGGTGGAGCACGCCGAGGAGGAGGGCATCATCTTCAAGACCCTCTGCAACCCGGTGGAGGTGCTGGCCGACGAGAACGACGACGTGAAGGGCATCCGCTGCATCAAGATGGAGCTGGGCGAGCCTGACGCCTCCGGCCGCCGCCGCCCCATCGAGGTCCCCGGCAGCGAGTTCGACGTGGACGTGGACTGCGTCATCATGGCCCTGGGCACCAGCCCCAACCCCCTGATCAAGTCCACCACCAAGGGCCTGGAGATCAACAAGAAGGGCGGCATCGTGGTGAACGAGGACGGCCTTACCTCCCGGGAGAACGTCTATGCCGGCGGTGACGCCGTCACCGGCGCTGCCACCGTCATTCTGGCCATGGGCGCCGGCAAGACCGCGGCCAAGGCCATTGACGAGGCTCTCAGCAAAAAGTAAGCGCGTCCCGGAAGAAAAATTCAAAAACGGAGCCGGATGGCCATGGCCGTCCGGCTCCGTTTCCCATTTGTCGGGATTTGTCGGATTCGCCTTGACAGCGGACACCGGAAATTATACAATCTGGATACCTGGAAGATCCGCCGGATTGGGAGAGCCGGATCGCCTTTTGCGGCGGCGCGGGGCGGATGCGGGAATGTGTTTTGGAGGGAAGAGAAATGGCCTATTGCAGAAAATGCGGCGCGCCGATTGACGATCATGTGACTGTCTGCCCGGAGTGCGGCGCACCTCAGAATGGCGGACAGAATGGAGCCCAGCCGGTGGCGGACAACGGCGGCTTCCTGTGGGGGCTGTTGGGCTGCTGCATCCCCATTGTGGGGCTGGTTTTGTTCCTGGTTTGGAAGGATACCAAGCCCCGGACTGCCAAGGCGGCGGGCATCGGCGCCCTGGTGTGCGTGA
>CAMMCS010000141.1 GCA_946494635.1 uncultured Oscillibacter sp.
GGTACTCCGTGCCGTCCAGGGTGGCCACGGTCCAGATGTGGGAGCTGTTGGACAGGGCGGTGCAGTCGATGCCCTCCAGCTTCAAAAGCAGGTTGTAGGCGCCGGTGTACCCGTCGCACACGGCGGTGCCGTTTTCAAACAGGTTGTAGGCGATGTGGCTCAGGGAGCCGTCATCCGCCTGGTAATCATAGACGCAGTTGTTGCAGATCCAGGCATAATAGACCCGGGCTTTTTCGTAGTCGGTCATGGAGGGGGTGATGGTTCCATCCTCCCACATGGCGTCATGGACAGCAATGGCTGCCTCCATGGCCGCGTCCCGGTAGGTGAGGATCTGGTCTCCGGCACTGGCGGCAGAGAAGGTGAGAATGATGGAGCCGTCAGGGGAATAGGTGCAGCTGACGGTGTTGTAGCACTGCTCGCAGTAGGTCTTGACGATAGCCAGTGCCGCCTCCATCACCTGCCGGGCTGTGGTGGCAGAAAGGGCGGAGGGGTACTGCAGCTCCAGCACATTGGTATTGCTGGCCAGCATGTAGCGGATGCTCTCATCCAGCTCCTCCGTCGTGGCGGGGGCGGCCACATAGGTGCCCAGGGTCACCAGATCCCCCATGACGGCGCCTTCGGCGCTCCAGAGGGTATCCAGATCCCAGTCCGGCGTCACCCGCAGAGAGGGATCTACCATCCGCGTCAGCATGGCCGCGGCGGCCCCGCGGGTGACGGGCTGGTCGGGAAGATAGGAACCGGTTCCGTCCGCGCCGACGACAATACCGGCCCGGTACAGGGACAGGATGTCCTGATAATAAGGCGTGTACTCCGTCACATCGGTAATGAAGCGGCGGCTGGCATAGGCCTGCGTCACCAGATCCGTGTGAACCGGGGGCAGGGCCTCCTCCGGCAGGGTGTTCGCCAGCACATGGGCCACCTGGGCCCGGGTTGCGGTGGTATAGAGCAGCTGGTCGAACTCCGTCCCCAGCACGCCCTCCGCCTGGAGATAGCGCAGGTAGCTCAGGGCCACCGGACCGTCTTCTCCGCTGTAGGCGCGGCTGCCTGCCTCCGGATCCCCGGTGCGGTACAGGCTGCGGATGCGGGCGGCGAAAATCACCACCTGCCCCACCGTCATGGGATCCCGCAGGCCGAAGGTGCCGTCCGCCTTGCCGACAGAGAGACCGTACTCATACAGGGCGGTCACGTTGCTGTAAAACGTGGAGTCGGTTGTCAGATCCGAAAACTGGCCGGCATAGGTCTTGCTGCGGACAAAGTTGTCCGTGCTGTCCGACTGGGCGGCCCGGACGGGAACCGTCAGCAGCGCCAGGGCCAGAATCAGGGCTGGAAAGCGTTTATTCATGAGGGCACCTCCTCTGTGCCGGGGGAATGAAATTGCAAGAAGAGGGTCAGGAGGGGATGTCCAGATCCTCTGCGGTCCGATCCTCCACATAGGGACTCAGGTACTGGTTGACCAGCTCCAGCACAGCGTCCGGATCCAGGTAGATGTATGGGGAGCGCCACTCATTGGGCAGAGTGGAGAAGGAGATGTTCTCCGCCCCCATAGAGATGGCCTCCTTGCCCAGCCAGGCCAGGTTTCCCAGGGTCAGATCCGTGTCCACATAGGTCTGGAAGATCTTCACGAACTCGTCGATCTTGTCCAGATTTGAGAGAGTCAGCGTCTGCTGGGCCACGGCCTTCAGAAAGTTCTGCTGGGTCTGCATCCGGCCGATGTCCTCGCTGCCATAGCCGGATCCGTCGTTGTTGTGACGGAAGCGGACTACCTTCAGCGCCTCTTCGCCGGTGAGATGCTGCATCCCGGCGCTGAAGTGGATGTGCAGGTCCTGATAGGGGTCGTCGTAGTCCATGCTGATGGGGACATCGAAATCCACGCCGCCGATGGCGTCCACCAGGGCCTCGAATCCATCCAGATCCACGGTGACGGTGAAGTCCACCGGAATCCCAAGCTGCTGGGAGATGGTCTCAGCCAGCAGAGCGGTCCCGCCGGCGTTGTAGGCATAATTGATCTTGTGGTTCTTTCCGTTTATGACAGCCTTGGTGTCCCGTGGAATACTGACACCGTATATATAGTTGTTTTCGGCATCCACTGCCACCAGAATATTGGTATCGCTGCCGCCGTTGTGGTCATCCACGCCGGAGACCAGGATGGTGTAGAAGTACTTCTTCCGCTCCAGGTGAGCGGCCCGGGCGGCTGCCTCCGGATCCTGGACAGTCTCCTGGTCGGAGATCGTCTCCGCCGCATCGGGCTGGGCGGTGTCCGCGGGGACCTCCGGGGGACGGAAGAGACAGAAATAGCCTGCGTACAGGGCGGCGGCCGCAAAGACGGCCAGCAGCAGAATCCTGCTCCAGCTGCGCCGCCGGCGGCGGGTTTTATGTGCCATAACAACGCTCCTTACAGCCGCGGCGCCGACGGCCGCGGGAGTTCTTTTGAATGATTTACATAATAATTTTTTATTATAAGCCGGGCCTGCTGAAAACACAAGAGAAAAAATCTCCGCCGGCAGGCAAAGACAGGCCGCCGCGGATTCCGCAGCGGCCTGCTGTGCTCAGCCGTCCTCCGGATGCGGCTCCTCATCCTCCGGCAGCAGCTGCTGCAGAAGCGTCTTGATGTCTGCCAGCAGCTGATTCTGATAGGAGAGGGCGCAGCGTATGTAATGGAGCGCCGGGTCCAGGTCTGGTGCGGGCTCTGCCCCCTCCACCGGATGAGGCCAGCGGCGCACAGGTGGCTCCTGGGGAGCCGAAGCCGCGGCCGCGGGCGGAGCAGGAGCCGTCCGGGCCGAACGGCGGCAGCGGGATCGATCGCTCATAACCATTCCTCCGTTGCAGTCTTTTTGAGACAGTCTATGCAGGGCCTATTCCCCGCGGTACTTTTTCCGGGTGGCGATGCCGCCCCGGATATGCCGCTGGGCCTTGTTCACTTCCAGAACATCCTTGACCTGCAGGTACAGCGCCCGGTTAAACTGGGGCAGCCGCTCGGATATGTCCTTGTGAACCGTGGACTTGCTGATGCCGAATTTCTGTGCGGCGGCTCGGACTGTGGTCCGGTTTTCGATGATGTACTGAGCCAGCCGTTCGGCCCGCTCCTCCATGTTACCCTTCAAAGCACTTTCACTCCCCGCCTCTTGTTGCTCCATCCTATGCGGGGGAAAATGGGGATATGCGCGGGAGAGACGGTGAAAGCCCTCTTTTAAATAAGACGTTTGGGCAGGGCAAAAGGTTTCGCTCCGCCTGAAGATCAGGCCGGCGGGAATAATTTTGCGGGAATGGTTGCTTTCCCCCCTCTCCGCCGGTATAATCATGCAAGAGGATCAATGGGCCGGCAGCCTGAGTGAGCGGCCCGAACGAGGGATTGGGAGGCAGAGATATTATGAAGAGTGACATCGAAATCGCCCAGGGGGCGGCGCCGCTGCCGATTGCCGCCATCGCGGAGGCCTGTGGGGTGGACGAGGCATATATCGAGCCCTACGGCCGGTATAAGGCGAAGGTCGACTGCCGGCTTCTGCGGGAGACTGCCCGGCCGGACGGCAAACTGGTGCTGGTGACCGCCATCACCCCGACCCCCGCGGGGGAGGGCAAGACCACCACCACCGTGGGCCTGGCGGACGGCCTGCGGAAGATCGGGAAAAAGGCCGTGGTGGCCCTGCGGGAGCCGTCCCTGGGCCCGGTGTTCGGCATCAAGGGGGGCGCCGCCGGCGGCGGCTACGCCCAGGTGATCCCCATGGAGGACATCAACCTCCACTTCACCGGGGACTTCCATGCCATCGGCGCGGCCAACAATCTGCTGGCAGCCCTGCTGGACAACCACATCCAGCAGGGAAACGCCCTGGGCATCGATCCCAAACAGATCACCTGGCGGCGGTGCGTGGACATGAACGACCGGCAGCTGCGGAACATCGTGGACGGCCTGGGAGGCCGGATGCAGGGCGTTCCCCGGGAGGACGGCTTTGACATCACCGTGGCCAGCGAGGTCATGGCGGTGCTGTGCCTGGCCTCGGATATCCCGGATCTGAAGGCCCGGCTGGGGCGGATTGTAGTGGGCTATACCTACGCCGGCGCGCCGGTGACCGCCCGCGACCTGAAGGCTGAGGGCGCCATGGCGGCCCTGCTGAAGGACGCCCTGAAGCCCAATCTGGTCCAGACCCTGGAGCACACGCCGGCCCTGATCCACGGCGGGCCCTTTGCCAACATCGCCCACGGCTGCAACTCCGTCACCGCCACCCGGATGGCCCTGAAGCTGGGTGATTACGCCATCACGGAGGCGGGCTTCGGCGCGGACCTGGGGGCGGAGAAGTTCCTGGACATCAAGTGCCGCATGGCGGGGCTGAAGCCTGACGCGGTGGTGATTGTGGCCACGGTCCGTGCGCTGAAGCACCACGGCGGCGCTGCCCGGGAGGATCTGGGCAGGGAGGACCTGACGGCCCTGGAGCGGGGCCTGCCCAATCTGCTCCAGCATGTGGACAACATCAAACATGTATTCGGCCTGCCCTGCGTGGTGGCCATCAACGCCTTCCCCACGGACACGGAGGCGGAGCTGCGGCTGGTGGAGGACAGATGCCGGGCACTGGGGGTCAATGTGGCGCTCAGCCAGGTGTGGGCCAAGGGCGGCGAGGGCGGCCGCGCCCTGGCGGAGGAAGTGGTGCGCCTGTGCGAGCAGCCTTCGGACTTTCGCTACAGCTACGACCTGGACGGCTCCATCGAGGACAAGCTGGAGGCCATCTGCCGCCGGGTCTACCGCGCCGACGGCGTGGCGCTGACCCCCAACGCCAGAAAGCAGGCCCAGCGGCTGACGGAGCTGGGCTTCGGAGGCCTGCCCATCTGCATGGCCAAAACCCAGTACAGCTTCTCCGATGACCCGGCCCTGCTGGGAGCGCCCCGTGGCTTCACGATCACTGTGCGGAACATCAAGGTGTCCGCCGGCGCCGGCTTCCTGGTGGCCCTCACCGGGGACATCATGACCATGCCGGGCCTGCCGAAGGCCCCGGCGGCGGAGAAGATCGACGTGGACGAAAACGGGCGGATCAGCGGGCTGTTCTGAGGCATGGTCATGCCGCCGCGGGAGCGGCGTCCAAGCGTTTTGCCGAAGGCAAAACCTTGAACCGGGCGGGCTCTGCCTGCCCGGTTGGATCCAATGCGGGGCCCCCGCGGGACAAGTCCCGTGGGGAGGCCCATGCCGGGCCTGCCGAAGGCCCCGGCGGCGGAGAAGATCGACGTGGACGAAAA
>CAMMCS010000142.1 GCA_946494635.1 uncultured Oscillibacter sp.
CGGAGCGGGCCTCCCGCTCCAGGGCCGGGAAAATGAGCCGGTCATAGGCGTCCTCGGCGGCGGCCTTCACAAACTCCATGGCGGCGCTGCCGGGCATGACCACATGGCGGCGGACCGTCTGAAGGGCCCGGTCCCGGTCCAGCTCCACGCCCACCTTCAGGAATCCCTCCTTCTCTCCCCGGTTGATGGCCAGGACCTGGTGGCCCTGGAGCCGCCGGAGGGGCTGGGAGAACTCATAGTACAGCCGGTAGACGGAGTCCTCCTCTCCCGCCGCCTGGGAGCGGAGCTCCCCCTCCCGCTCCAGCAGGGAGCGGAGGGTCTTGCGGAGAGCGGCGTCGTCGCTGATGGTCTCGGCGATGATGTCGGAGGCGCCGGAGAGGGCGTCCTCCACCGTCTCCACGCCCTTTTCGGGATCTACATATTTTGCCGCCTCCGCCGCCGGATCGGGGCAGTCCCGCCTCTGGGCGAACAGCACCTCCGCCAGGGGGGCCAGGCCCTTCTCCCGGGCCATGGTGGCCCGGGTGCGGCGCTTCTGCTTGTAGGGGCGGTACAGATCCTCCACCTCCGCCAGGGTGGCGGCGGCGTCAATGGCGGCGGAGAGCTCCTCCGTCAGCTTGCCCTGCTCCTCGATGGACTTCTTCACCGTCTCCCGGCGCTCGGCCAGGTTCCGCAGGTACTGGAGGCGCTCGGCCAGATTCCGCAGGGCGGTGTCGTCCATGGCGCCGTGGAGCTCCTTGCGGTAGCGGGCGATGAAGGGGATGGTATTGCCCTCATCCAGCAGGCGCACCACGTTTTCCACATGGCGGGGGTCCTTGTTCAGTTCAGCTGCCAGCTGTTGGATGATGTCCTGCATGGGTCACGATCCTTCCTTTTCTGTGAAATGGGGCGGCCGTCTGCCGCCGGGGAATCTGGGCCGCCGGCGGGGTTCCCATGCGCCGGGCGCCTCCCTCCGGGAAGCGGGCCACCTCTTCCAAACGGCGCGTCCCCGGCCATGGAGGCCGCCCCTTATGGATTGCCCTTACGGATTACTTATGATACAGCTTCTTCGTCTCGTACCGGGCCTCGCAGCTGACGTTGATACCCAGGCGGCGCAGAAGGTTCTCATCCACATCGCTGAGGATCACGGAGAAATGGGCGTCGCAGCCCCGGAGCTTGGGCAGCTGCTGCTGGGCCAGCTCCGCCAGGGGGTTGGTGAGGGCGGAGATGGTCAGGGCCATCAGCACCTCGTCTGTGTGGAGGCGGGGGTTCTTGTGGCCCAGGTACTGCGTCTTCAGCCGGCACACCGGCTCCAGCACCTGGGCAGAGATCAGCTCGAACTGGTCGCCGATGCCGCCCACGGCCTTCAGGGCGTTCAGCAGCAGGGCGGAGGCCGCCCCCAGGGTGTCGGAGGTCTTGCCGGTGACCACCCGGCCGTCCGGCAGCACCATGGCGCCGGCGGGGCCGCCGGTGGTCTCCGCCTTCAGCAGCGCGGCGGACACCGCCGGGCAGATGTCCGGCGTGACATTCGCCTGCTGCATCACCAGCTCCAGCTTCCGCACCGGCTCATCCCCGGCCTTGCCCCGCAGCCGCTCCACACAGGCGGTGTAATACCGCCGCAGAATCTCCATCCGGCTGGCGGCGCAGCACACCGCGTCGTCGCAGATGCAGCTGCCCGCCATGTTCACTCCCATGTCCGTGGGGGAGCGGTAGGGCGACGTGCCCTGGATCTTCTCAAAGATGGCGTTGAGCACCGGGAAGATCTCCACGTCCCGGTTGTAGTTCACCGCCGTCTTGCCGTAGGCCTCCAGATGGAAGGGGTCGATCATGTTCACGTCGTTCAGGTCCGCCGTGGCGGCCTCGTAGGCCAGGTTCACCGGGTGCTTGAGGGGCAGGTTCCAGATGGGGAAGGTCTCGAACTTGGCGTAGCCGGACCGGATGCCCCGCTTGTAGTCGTGGTAGAGCTGGCTCAGGCAGGTGGCCATCTTGCCGCTGCCGGGGCCCGGCGCCGTCACCACTACCAGGGGGTGGCTGGTCTCGATGTAGTCGTTTTTCCCAAGGCCCTCATCGCTGACAATGTGCTGCACATCCGAGGGATAACCGGCGATGGGGTAGTGGCGGTAGCACCGGATGCCCAGGGCCGTCAGATGCTTCAGGAAGACGTCCGCCGCCCCCTGGCCGCTGTAGCGGGTCATCACCACGCCGCCCACATAGAAGCCCATGCCCCGGAAAATGTCGATCAGCCGCAGCACGTCGTCGTCATAGGTGATGCCCAGGTCCCCCCGCACCTTATTTTTCTCAATGTCAGCGGCATTGATGGCAATGAGGATCTCCACATCGTCCTGCAGCTGCTGGAGCATCCGGATCTTGCTGTCCGGCTCGAATCCCGGCAGCACCCGGGAGGCATGGTAGTCGTCAAACAGCTTGCCGCCGAACTCCAGGTACAGCTTGCCGCCGAACTGGGCGATCCGCTTTTTGATCTGCTCCGACTGAATGGTGAGATATTTCTCATTGTCAAAACCGATGGCTGGCATACGATCTTCCCCTTTTCTCTCTGTTCGTTCAAAATCCGGTTGATAGTATATCACACCCTGCTCCGTTTTGGAAGTGGAGAACCGGCCCTTTTCCATTTCTGCTTTTCCGCGGGCTGCAGGCGGACGCCGGCCCATGCCGGGACCCCCGCCAATCCCCGGGGGCGGGCAGTCCCGCGAAAAAGGTTGACCTTATCAGTGAAAATAATGGTTACTATTATAAGTTCAGTCTTTACTTATAGAAAATGAACCGATATAATAATTAAGGTTGGGCATCTTTCGGCAAGAAGTCCGCCTGACTGAAAACTCTGCAAATCAAAACCGGGAGGTTTTCGGATATGTCTAATTGTGCCATCGTGGGAATCAACTGGGGTGACGAGGGCAAGGGCCGCATGGTGGATCTGATCACCAAGGATTACGACGTGGTCGTCCGCTATCAGGGCGGCGGCAACGCCGGCCATACCGTGGTGAACGAATTCGGCAAGTTCGCCCTGCACCTGCTGCCCTCCGGCATTTTCCGCAAGGGCGTGGTGAACGTCCTGGGCAATGGCGTGGCCCTGGACTGTGAGAGCCTGTGGACTGAAATCACAGATGTGGTCAGCAAGGGCGTGGCCATCACGCCGGAGAACCTGAAGATCAGCGACCGGGCGTCCCTGCTGCTGCCCTGGCACCGGGATCTGGACTCCCTGGAGGAGGCCCGCCTGGCAGACAAGAAGTACGGCTCCACCAAGCAGGGCATTGCCCCCTTCTACTCCGACAAGTACCAGAAAAAGACGGTCATGGCCGGAGAGCTGCTGTACCCGGACAAGCTGTGGGAGCACCTGGCGGGCATCCTGGAGTGGAAGAACCTGACTCTGGAGAAGGTCTACGGCGCCAAGCCCTATACCATGGACGACCTGCGGAAGTGGGCGGCGGACTTCGGCGAGAAGATCAAGCCCTTCATCTGCGACACCGGCGCCTTCCTGCGCCAGGCCCAGGCGGAGGGGAAGAACATCCTGTTCGAGGCCCAGCTGGGCTCCCTGCGGGACCTGGACTACGGCATCTATCCCTACACCACCTCCTCCAACCCCATCGCCGCCTATGCCCCTGTGGGCTCCGGCCTGCCAACCGCCAAGCTGGACAAGGTCATCGGCGTGGTGAAGGCCTATTCCTCCTGCGTGGGCGAGGGCCCCTTCACCTGTGAGTGGTTCGGCGAGAAGGCGGAGAAGCTGCGGGAGGCCGGCGGCGAGTACGGCGCCAAGACCGGCCGGCCCCGCCGGGTGGGCCCCATCGACCTGGTGGCCACCCGCTACGGCATCCAGTGCCAGGGGGCCACGGACATCGCCCTCACCAAGCTGGATGTGCTGAGCTACATGGACGAGATCCCTGTCTGCGCCAAGTATACACTGGACGGCCGGGAGACGGACGAATTCCCCTTCCCCGCCATTCTGCCGGACGCCAAGCCGGTGGAGACCGTCATGCCCGGCTGGAAGTGCGACATCTCCGGCGTCCGGACCTGGGAGGATCTGCCCCAGGCGGCCCGGGACTATGTGGAGTATGTGGAGAAGGCCATCGGCTGCCGCATCACCTATGTCTCCGTGGGGCCTGAAAGAGATTCTATCATTGTAAGATAAACCGGACTTTGAACAGAGTGGAGAGTTCAGAGTGAAGAGTTGAGATATGGTATCCGCCAAAGGCGGATCATTTGAATCGTCCGGCTCTCCACTCTTTAACTCTCCACTCTTCACTCTTTATTCTCGAAAAGGTGGTTACTGCTATGTCCAAAGACCGTTACGAATCCCCCCTGGCGTCCCGGTACGCCTCGGATTTCATGCTGCACCTGTTTTCCCCGGATATGCGCTTCCAGACCTGGCGGCGGCTGTGGGTGGCCCTGGCCCGGGCGGAGCACAACCTGGGCCTGCCCATCACGGCGGAGCAGGTGGCGGAGCTGGAGGCCCACATCACCGACATCGACTACGAGACGGCGGCGGCGCGGGAGAAGGAGGTCCGCCACGACGTGATGGCCCACGTCTACACCTACGGCAAGGCGGCGCCCTCCGCCGCGGGCATCATCCACCTGGGGGCCACCAGCTGCTATGTCACCGACAACGCCGACCTCATCCTCTACCGGGAGGGCCTGCGGTACCTCCGGGGCGAACTGCTGGCGGTGGTGGCCAACCTGGCCAAGTTCGCGGACCGGTACAAGGCCACCCCCACCCTGGGCTACACCCACTATCAGCCCGCCCAGCTGGTGACGGTGGGCAAGCGGGCCGCGCTGTGGATGCAGGATTTCCTGGCCGATCTGGAGGAGCTGGACTTCGTCCTCTCCCACATGAAGTTCCTGGGCTGCCGGGGCACCACCGGCACGGAGGCCAGCTTTGTGGATCTCTTCGACGGGGACACCGCCAAGATCGACGAGATGAACCGGCAGATCGCCGCGGAGTTCGGCTTTGACCAGTGCTTCTCCGTCTGCGGCCAGACCTATCCCCGGAAGGCAGACAGCCGCATCCTGAACTGCCTCTCCGCCATTGCCCAGAGCTGCTACCGGATGGCCAACGACATCCGCCTGCTCCAGCACGACCGGCAGGTGGAGGAGCCCTTCGAGAAGAACCAGATCGGCTCCTCCGCCATGGCCTACAAGCGCAACCCCATGCGGTCCGAGCGGATCTGCTCCCTCTCCCGCTACCTGATGGCGGACGCCATGAACGCCCCCATGACCGCCTCCGTCCAGTG
>CAMMCS010000143.1 GCA_946494635.1 uncultured Oscillibacter sp.
GCTTCTCGGCGATCTGGGGGCCCACCTGGGCGGTGTCGCCGTCAATGGCCTGCCGACCGCACATGACGATGTCGTCGGCCTCCACGCCGATCTTGTTGATGGCAGCGGCCAGGATCTGGGAGGTGGCGTATGTATCGGAGCCGCCGAACTCGCGGGCGGACACCAGCACAGCCTCGTCAGCGCCCATAGCCAGCGCCTCACGGAGCATACCGGCGGCAGGGGCGGGGCCCATGGTCACCACGATGACCTTGCAGCCGGTCTCGTCCTTGATCTTCAGGGCGGCCTCCAGGGCGTTCATGTCATCGGGGTTGGTGATGGTCTGCATGGAGGCACGGTTCAGGGTGCCGTCCGGATTCACCGCCACCTTGCCGGAGGTATCGGGAACCTGCTTGATGGAAACAATGATCTTCATTTTAACCTTTACCTCCTATCTTACTTCACGCCCAGGCGGCTGGAAATGACCATCCGCTGGACCTCGCTGGTACCCTCGTAGATCTCGGTGATCTTGGCGTCGCGCATCATGCGCTCCACGGGATACTCACGGGTGTAGCCATAGCCGCCGAACAGCTGGACGGCGCGGCGCGTGACGTCGGAGGCGGCCTCGGCGGCGAACAGCTTCGCCATGGAGGCGTCCATGGAATAGTCCTCGTGATTCTGCTTCTTCATAGCGGCGGCATACACCAGGTACTGGGCGGCCTGCATCCGGGTGTGCATATCGGCCAGCTGGAACTGGGTGTTCTGGAACTGGCTCAGGCGCTTGCCGAACTGGACACGCTCCTGGGTATACTTGATGGCCTCGTTCACAGCACCCTCGCCCAGGCCCAGGGCCTGCGCAGCGATGCCGATACGGCCGCCGTCCAGGGTCTGCATGGCGATCTTGAAGCCCTTGCCCTCTTTGCCCAGCAGGTTCTCCTTGGGGACGATGCAGTCCTCAAAGATCAGGTCGCAGGTGGAAGAGCCGCGGATGCCCATCTTCTTCTCGTGCTTGCCGGTGGAGAAGCCGGGGAAGTCCTTCTCCACGATGAAGGCGGAGATGCCGTGGTTGCCCTTGGACTTGTCGGTCATGGCGAAGACCACGAAGGTATCAGCCACGTTGCCGTTGGTGATGAAGCACTTGGAGCCGTTGAGGACGTAGTGGTCGCCCTCCAGCACCGCCATGGTCTGCTGGCCGGAGGCGTCGGTGCCGGCGTTGGGCTCGGTCAGGCCGAAGGCGCCGATCTTCTTGCCGGAGAGCAGGTCGGGCAGGTACTTGCGCTTCTGCTCCTCGGTGCCGTGCTCAAAGATGGGGGCGCAGCACAGGGAGGTGTGGGCGGAGACGATAACAGCAGTGGTGCCGCAGACCTTGGCCAGCTCCTCCACGCACATGGCGTAGGACAGAACGTCGCCGCCGGCGCCGCCGTACTCCTTGGGGAAGTAAATGCCCATCATCCCCAGCTTGGCCATCTTCTCGACGGTCTCCATGGGGAACCGCTCTTCTTCGTCGATCTCCTCAGCCAGGGGCTTGACTTCATTCTCGGCGAATTCACGGTACATCTTCCGGAGCATCTGCTGCTCGTTTGTCAGATGAAAATCCATATACCATTAACTCCTTTACTTGTTGGTGCTTGCTTCGATCACTTGGAATAGTCATAGAAGCCCTTGCCGGTCTTCTTGCCCAGCAGGCCGCCGCGGACCATCTTGCGCAGCAGCAGCGCGGGACGGTACTTGGAGTCGCCGGTCTCGTTGTACAGGGTCTCCATAATGGCCAGGCACACGTCCAGGCCGATGAAATCACCCAGCGCCAGGGGGCCCATGGGATGGTTGGCGCCCAGCATCATGGCCTTGTCGATGTCGGCCACGGAGGCGACGCCGGTCTCCACCAGGCCGATGGCCTCGTTGATCATGGGGATCAGGATCTTGTTGACCACGAAACCGGGGGCCTCGGCCACTTCGACGGGCTCCTTGCCGATCTCCTGGGACAGCTTATAGACGAAATCGAAGGTCTCCTGGGTGGTGTTGGCGCCCCGGATGATCTCCACCAGCTTCATGCTGGGCACGGGGTTGAAGAAGTGCATGCCGATGACGGGGTGCTTCAGGCCGTTGCCCATCTCGGTGATGGACAGCGAAGAGGTGTTGGAGGCAAAGATGGCCTCGGGCTTGCACAGGGCGTCCAGCTCGCTGAGCAGCTCCTTCTTAGTGGCCATGTCCTCCTTGACGCACTCAATGATGAGATCAGCGTCAGCGCAGGCGGCCTTCTCCTCCACCAGCACGTTGGCCAGCAGGGCGTCCACAGCCTCCTGGGTCATCTTGCCCTTCTCCACCCGCTTCTGCAGGGAAGCCGCCAGCTTATCCTTATGCTTCTGAGCGGAAGCGACGGAGCTGGCATACATCAGGGCGGTGTGGCCCTTCGCCGCGAAAACCTGGGCAATGCCGCTGCCCATGGTGCCTGCGCCAAAAACTGCAACCTTCATGATGTTTCCTCCTGTTTATTAAAAATAAATGGATCGTTCCCTTTGTCTCGTACCAGGCCGGCGCATCCGCGCCGCTGGCTCTGTATCCGCGAAAACACCGTGCTTCTTTGATATTGCCAATTTACTCACAAACTTTATTATAGGGTCCCCGCCTATATTTATCAAGTAAATTTTGCGGGTTTTCCAATCAATTTTCGCTTTTTTACACTTCACACAAAATGTTCGTTAAATCTTATACAATTTTGTTAATGCCTTAACAAAACCGGCGTGTTTCTGGGAAATTCAGCAGCTTCTCCCCAACGCACCTCCCGTTAAGAATCTTCGCACTTCCTCCGCCGCCTCTTCCGCCCGGGTGAGGATTGCCGGGTGTCCGCCGGCGGGAAAGAGGCGCACGGAAGCACAGGGGAGCTCCGCAGCCATGGCGGCGTATTCTTCCGCCAAATCCCGTCTGCACATGGGATCCTCCCGGCTCCCCAGCAGAAGGACCGGAGGCCGCATCTGCCCCAACGGGCGGCAGAGCAGCGGCTGTCCGGAGGCCGCGCACCGCAGCAGGGCGTCCGTGTCCCGGTCCACCACCGCCTCCCAGTCCCCCCCCTGGCACCACTCGTAAAATCCGCAGGCCGCCGGGTCCTGCCTGGCGCCGGCCCGCTCTGCCGCCAGATCTTGGGCGAAGCCCGGGTGGAGCGTCCGGCCGTCAAAGCTGTCCGCCACCACGGCCCCCACCTCGTCAGGCGCCAGCAGCGCCGCGTTCATGGCGGCCCAGGCGCCGCCGCTGGTTCCCAGCAGGCAGGGCTTTTCATAGCCCGCCGCACGGATCAGGGCCAGCGCCTGCCGGGCCTCATCCTGCCACAGGTCTGTGGGAAAGGCGTCCGTCCGGTCCGAGCGGCCATTCCCCAGGAAATCCAGCAGCACACACCGGAAATGGGACGTATAGAGAGGCAGCAGCGGCTCAAACAGCCGGGAGGAGGCGGTATTGCCGTGGAGAAAGATCAGCACCGGTCCCTCCCCTGCCTCCTGGTAAAAGAGATTCCTGCCGCGGTAAGTCACAGCGGGCACAGCGCGCTCCCCCCTTCCTGTTTGGGTCATCATACCATGTTCCCCCGCGCTGTGCAAGCCGGGAAATCCCACCCTGCCATTTACAGCGCCGGAACCGTATGGTACAATAACCGAAAAGCGGCTGTTGTACCATCGGTATGACGGCCGTCTCCGCCGCAAGACGGCGGGAGGGCGCCCGCCAATGCCGGGACGACGCCCAGGCTCGTACCGGCGTTGACAACTGCCGGGGCGTCCGGGATGTCAAAGCACCCTGTCCGCACGCGGACAGGGTACCATAGGGTCCCGAGGGCTCTGCTGCCCCGGCGGGGTGTCTCTGAAATCGGATCGGTGCCCGATCCCAGGAGGACATATACAATGCGGATGCGAAAGAAAAAAAATCTGATTCCCCGGATGGAGCGCTGCGGCGACCGCCTGATCCGGGAGCCCTACGCCATGCCCGGCAAGTGGCGGGAGCTGATGCCCCAGGCCCGGGAGCTGCGGCTGGAGCTGGGCTGCGGCAAGGGCCGCTTCACCGCCGGGACCGCCGCGGCGGAGCCGGATGTGCTGTTCATCGCCGTGGAGCGGGTGCCGGACGCCATGGTCATGGCCATGGAGCGGTGTGTGGCCCAGGGGCTCACCAACGTCTACTTCATCGACACCAACGCCGACCAGCTGCCCCTGTTTTTCGCCCCCGGCGAGGTGGACCGAATCTACATCAACTTCTGCGACCCCTGGCCCAGCAACCGCCACGCCAAGCGCCGCCTGACCCACGGCAGCTTCCTGCGGCTGTACCGCCAGGTGCTGAAAATGGGCGGCCAGATCCACTTCAAGACAGACAACCAGGATCTGTTCTCCTTCTCCGTCGAGGAGCTGCCGCTGTTCGGCTTCCAGCTGTCTGAGGTCACCCGGAACCTGCACGCGGCCGGTCCGGTGGGCGTAATGACGGACTACGAGGCCAAGTTCCATGGCCAGGGCCTGCCCATCTGCCGGTGTGTCGGGACCATGGTCCCCTGGGAGGAGCCCTTCCCCACCGACATCAAGCGGGTGAAAAACCGCTGGCTGGACGCCTTTGCCGAGGGTGTTTCTGAGGCGGACCTGGGACGCCATGTGCTGTCGGAGGGAAATTACCTGTGGCACCTCTTCTCCTGGAACCTGGTGCCCTGCCTCACCGGCGATGCGGCCCGGCAAGCGCTGGCGGAGGCACCCGGTGAAAAGTACCTTTTTTATAATGAGTATCCGCCGGAGGGCTGCCCCCTGGTGCGGCCGGTGACTGCGGAGGAGCTGGCGTCCCTGCCCGCCGGCGGTACCGTCCCCGGCGCGGACTGGTATGTGGTGGACAAGGACTTCACCTGGACGTACGTCCAGACCCACGAGGCGGACTGCGGGCCGTATTTCTGCCGCCCGTAGCAGCCCCCTTCCAATCTCCGCAGAGCCCCCGCCCTTTGAAAAGGGCGGGGGCCCTGCATTTCATCGCCTGTCATGCGGTGCGGGGCCAGGGCGGCTTTCCAGGCGTTTCGCCCGGCCCCGCGCCTCATGGATCGCGCCGTAAGGCCCCTGCCATTTTTCAGTGCGCCGCATCCGGCAGCGAAAGCCTCTGGGAGCCGGAACAGCAGAGAGAGGGGAAGCCCCCGCTCCCCGTAGAGGGGGGGGTGCCCTCGCGTGAAGGGGGGTGGTGGGCGCTAAGGGAGGTCAAAGCTGTACAA
>CAMMCS010000144.1 GCA_946494635.1 uncultured Oscillibacter sp.
AGCCCACCTTGTCCGACCACAGGAGTTCATAGTCCGGACACTGCCGCAGATGCTCCTGAAAGACCGCGCGGACCTCGTCGATCCCTGCCTTTTCACCGGCTGCATAACACATAGATCAAAAATCCTCCTCAAACTTTTATCGTTTGGCGCAGACGAACCAGCGCCCTTTTTCCATCCACAGGTAGGTCTCTTGCCCCTGGATCATGCAGGTGTAGCGGTCACCTACGCCGCCAACGCTCTGGCAGGCAGCCCGTCGGACATCCAGAATCTTGTCCACCGGGTACTTGTGCTCCTCGTCAAACTCAATCTCCAACGGGCGCAGTTTTCCCTCCGCGTCGAAACGGACGATCACCGGCACATATCGTTTTTCTCGCTGATCCATAGCTTATCCTCCAAAATAGCTCACCGGATGTACCGTGTGTCCATCCTTCACATTGATTCTTCCCAAAAGAGGGTCCGTGTCTACGATAGCCCTGCGGATACTCATGTATCCATACCGCTGCCGGAGATGGTCCACCGCCTTGTCGATACGTTCCCACTTATCCCGCCGCTGCTCCTCCGCGAACATGGACAGCTGAAGGCTGCTCTGGGCCTCCACCAGCCCAGCTCCCCGCAGGCCGATGTTCCGAATGGGTTTGTCCCAGTGGTAGTGTCGCCGGAACAGAGCCATGCCGGTCTCTGCCAGTTCCTGGCTAGAGCAGGAGGGGGCCGGAAGCTTTCGCTGCCGGGTAAAAGCGTTCAGCTCCGTGTCACGGACATAGATCTCCACCACCGAACAGCGGGAGACCAGCTCCCGCATACGGGCACAGACACTCTCCGCCAGCAGGTAAAGCATCAGGAGGACATCCTCCTCGCTGACCAGATCCCGGGGTGTGGTGGCGCTGTTGCCCACGGACTTGATGTTGGGAACATGATCGGACTTTTGGACGGGAGATGCATCCCAACCGTTGGCAAAAGTGTGGAGGATCAAACCCATCTTGCCCAACCTCCGCTGGAGAAAGTCAGGCGGACTCTGGGCCAGACGGCCAATGGTACTGATCCCCACTGAGCGCAGTTTTTTGCTGGTGGAGGGGCCCACATAGAGCAGGTCCTCCACCGGCAAAGGGAAGACAATCTCCTTGTAGTTGTCGCGCCCGATGCGGGTGATGGCGTCCGGCTTTTTGTAGTCGCTGCCCAGCTTGGCGGTGATCTTGTTGTCAGACACCCCGATGCTGGCGGTGATGCCCAGCTCTAACTTGATCCGGTCGCTGATCTCCCGGGCGATGGTCATAGGATCTCCAAACAGCCCCACGCTGCCCGTCACATCCAGCCAGCTCTCATCCAGGCCGAAGGGCTCGATCTGATCCGTGTAATCTTCGTAGATCTCCCGGGCCATGCGGCTGAAGCGGATATACTCATCCATGTCTGGCGGGAGAGTGACAAGCTCCGGGCAGCACTGCTTGGCCTGGCAGATGGCCATGCCGGTTTTCACGCCGCGGGGTTTCGCAATATAGTTGGCGGTGAGGACGATGCCATGGCGCTCCTCCTGGCTGCCGCAGACGGCCAGAGGCTTGCTTCGCAGCTCCGGGTGGCGCTGCATCTCCACGCTGGCGTAAAAGGAGTTTATGTCGCAGTGCAAGATATGTCGTGTCATGTTCCTCACCTCCCGTCACCCTCATAATAGAACAAAAGTTCTATACATGCAATAGGAGATTTATGGAAGGACTGCGGACGGGCTGTCTCAACGCCGTGATCTATGGTATACTACATTTATATCAGCGCGTACAACTTGCTGTGGGGAGGACACAAAAGGATGTGCGGTAGGTATCAGTTTACAGCGGAGCAGTGTGAGGAGATTCGGCGGATTGCTCAGGCCATCCAGCAAAAATATGGGAAGGGGGCCTGGACTCCGGGCGATGTCCAGCCAGCCAACGTGGCCCCTGTTATTCTGTCCGAGGGCGGGAAGCTGGGGCTGAGGCTGATGAAGTGGGGGTATCAGACCCCCGGTACCCTGGTCATTAATGCCCGGGCAGAGACGGCAGCGGCAAAACCGATGTTCCGGGAGAGCGTCCGCAGCCGACGCTGCCTGATCCCGTCCACTGGATTCTACGAATGGGATGCCAATAAGCGAAAGTATCTCTTTACCCTCCCGGGTCAGGGCGTCCTCTATATGGCGGGGCTGTATGACCGGCGGGACAATGAGGACTGCTACTGTGTCTTGACCACGGCCCCCAACGAATCCATGCAGCCCATCCATGACCGGATGCCGCTGATCCTGACGGGGGAGCAGCGGCGCAGATGGCTTGCCGACACCAATGCCGCGGCAGAAATCCTGACTGTGGTGCCCCCAGAACTGGTACGCATATCGGCAGAGCGCCAGATCAGCTTGTGGTAAAAGGGAGAGCGGCTGGGCCGGTCGACCAGAGAATAAAATAGGGGAACAAAAAGGAAAGCAGACAGGGGAGGGTCACAGTGACCCGTCCGGAAGGCCCACCTGAAGGGATTTATAGCAGAGAAAAGAACAGGGAATGATCTTCCGGTATCTCAGCATACAACCTGCAAAGAGGGACAGCCGTCGGCTGTCCCTCTTATCCTTGAGGGGATGAAAATAAACGTCAAAAGGAGGAGATAACAGATGGAACGGATAATCGCACTGCTGGTGGTAGCTGGCGGGGCACTATTACTTATGGCGGCGGTGACAACTCTGTCCGGTCGGGATTCCCTCAACGGCATCAAGTCCAGGACTGTGGGCGACGGACAGCACGGCACCGCCCGCTGGGCCACGGACCGGGAGGTAAAGAACACCTATGCCCATGTGCCCTTCCGGGCGGCGGCGTGGCGCAGCGGCAAAGACCGTCCCACCGCCCAGGGCCTGGTTTTAGGCAGCGTGGGGACGGGGAAAAACCTCACCGCCCTGGTGGACAGCGACGATGTCCACTGTCTCATGATCGGCGCTTCCGGTGTGGGTAAGACGGCCTTCTTTCTTTACCCCAATCTGGAGTATGCCTGTGCCAGCGGCATGAGCTTTCTGGCGCTGGATACCAAGGGGGATCTGGCCCGGAACTACGGTGCCATCGCCCGGGACTGCTACGGCTTTCAGGTGTCGGTCATCGACCTGCGCAATCCCACCCGGTCGGATGGCGGCAACCTGCTGACCCTTGTCAATCGGTACATGGACAGAGTTTTCCAGAATCCGGACGATCTGGCCGCCCAGGCCAAGGCGGAGAAATACGCCAAGATCCTGGCCAAGACCATTGTGAACCCGGAGGGCGACTCCGGCAACCGTGGCCAGAACGCCTATTTCTACGAGGCGGCGGAGAGCCTGCTGGCGTCGGTCATCCTGCTGCTGGCGGAGTTTCTGCCGCCCAGGGACGGGAAGGAGCGGCGGCACATCGTGTCCGTGTTCAAGCTGATCCAGGATCTTCTGGAGCCCTCCCCTGTGAAGGGGAAGAACCGCTTCCAGCTGCTCATGAGCCGACTGCCGTCTGATCACAAGGCCAGATGGATGGCGGGTTCCGCCCTCAACGCGGCGGATCAGGCCATGGCCTCGGTACTCTCCACCGCCATGTCCCGGCTGAACGTGTTCCTGGACTCGGAGATGGAACAGGTCCTCTGCTTTGACAGCTCCCTGGACGCGGAGGCCTTTGTCCGGGAGCCCTCCGCCATGTTTCTTATTCTCCCGGAGGAGGATACCACCAAGAACTTTATGGCCAGCCTCATGATCCAGAACCTGAGCCGGGAACTGTTCAAGATAGCCGACGACAACGGCGGGCGGCTCCCCAACCGGGCGGTGCTATTCTGCGATGAGTTCGGCACCATGCCGCCCTTCGACGTGCTGCCGCTGTTTTCGGCGGGGCGGTCCCGGGGCCTGACCCTGGTGCCCATCATCCAGTCCCTGGCTCAGCTGGAGAAGAACTACGGCAAGGAAGGGGCGGAGATCATTATGGACAATGTCCAGGACACCGTCTTTGGCGGCTTCGCCCCCAACAGCCGGACAGCGGAGGCGCTGAGCAAAGCCCTGGGAAGCCGGACGGTACTCTCCGGCACTGTGAGCCAGGGAAAAGAGAGCGCCAGCAAGTCGCTGCAGATGATGGAGCGGGCGCTGCTGACGCCAGACGAGCTGAAGTCCCTGCCCAAGGGAACATTTGTCGTGATGAAGACCGGTACCCACCCCATGCGGACCCGGCTGCGGCTGTTTCTAGAGTGGGGCATCACTTTTGGCAAAGCCTACGAGATGCCGGACCGGGGCCGCAGGCCGGTGTACTATGCGGACTGCCGGGAGCTGGAGCGGGCCATAGACGCCCGCTATGGGCTGCGGCCTGCCGGCCAAGTGAGAACAGGAGTGTAAAAATATGAGCTATTTTCAGACGATCTACGCCGCGGAACTGCCCCATCGGGCGGTGGTGGTGTATATGTACCTGCGGGATCGCTCCAATTGGGAAGGCGCCTGCTGGCCGTCTATCGGCACCATTGCCCGGGATCTCCGACTCTCCCGCAGCACCGTGCAGCGCGCTCTGAATGACCTGTACCGGGCGGGGTTCCTGGAGAAGCAGAACCGTCACAGGCCAAATGGCAGCCTGACCTCCAATTTGTTTACGGTGAAATAGGAAAGCGAAACGAGAAGACGCAAATCAGGCGCAGTCTCTGCCAAGGAGAGACTGCGCCTGTATGCTGAAAAGAGGGTAGGGTCATCAGGAACTATCCAGATGCGCCCAACCGAAGGGTTTAAACAGAGAAGGATCTTTCACCTAGCTATTGGGTAAGGTTGACGGTATTGTCGCAAAAGGAAGTCAAGAGGTGTAGAAATGATAGTAGATTCTTTACATATAATAACTAGAAATTTGGTCTAAAGAAGCCCTTAGGTTTTTATACAAGGGCATAATCATAAAACACAACAAAACCGAGCCAACCTACACTAAAACGTCGCTATTTCTTTGTGAAAAGCGACGTTTTTTTATGGCCCGGACTGAGAAAGGGGGGAATATTTTTAAGCTGGCCGGGCCGAGAGGTCTGGCCTTTTTTCATCTCATAAAAAAGGAGGTTAGCAAATGGCCGATGAAAAAGTGAATATGGGCCCGGAGGAAAACAAGGCCCAGGAAACCCTATCCCCGCCCGGCCAGGGTGAGTTGCCCCCGCTGGAGGAAAACAATACACCTGCTGTTTCTGGCGAAGATAAAGCGGCCCCCGATCATGTGGAGCCCGATCCGC
>CAMMCS010000145.1 GCA_946494635.1 uncultured Oscillibacter sp.
CCCAGGCGGGTCAGGGCGTCCTGGACCCGCTGGCGCTTGGCCCGCAGCTCCTCCGGATAGGTCAGGTGCTGGAAGTCGCACCCGCCGCACTGGCCGTAATAGGGGCACTCGGGCGTTGCCCGGTCCGGAGAGGGGTTGTGGATCTTCACGATCTCCCCCGCGGCGGCGGTCTTCATCACCTTGGTGATTTTCAAGTCCATGGTCTCCCCCCGGACGGCCCCGGGGACGAACACCACGGCGCCGTCCAGGCGGACGATGCCAAGGCCCTCGCTGGAGTAGGATTCCACCGTGCCGGTGTAGATTTGATGTTCATGAAGTCGGTCCATAGATACCTCCGGGGGAAATCGCCGAAGCGCCGCCAGCGGCGGATGAAGCGAGGCGGTTTCGAGGAAGCGGCGCGATTGGCGGCCCCGCCAGGGGACGGGAATCGCAATGCCGCGACGGTGTATGTCAGCTATGTTGATAGCTGGGCAATGCACCCCCCATTTTCTTTTCGGTCTTGCCGAAAAGAAAACGGGCCGTGCACGGTCCAAAAGAAAAGAACGCTTTTTGGTCGCAACTTTGCACATCCGTGCAAAGTTGCTGTACGGGAGTCGGCGTGAGATAGTGCCTGCGGGTTTGCGATGACCTCTCGACGGGCGCGGCGGGGTACAGTACAGGATTGATGGCGGATCCCCGCGGCGCGGGTGCGGAGGTCAACGGGGTGCAAGAACGCATTTGGTCTGCTCCTCTTTCCGCGCGTTCCGCTTTACCCGCAAGGGGTACGCCGCATCCGTAAGCGGCAGAGCCGCCAACGGCTGCGCAGCTGCTACGCGCTGCCCTGGTGGTCGTGGTGGCCTGCACCAGTTCCCGTCAACCGTCAAGCCAGCGGCAGCGGAAAGAGAAGCAGAGGCAATGCGTCAACCACCCCGACGCCCTCCACACCATCCGCCACGGGACGGCAGTTGCAAACTCGCAGAAGGGCGTAGCGTGCCGGTCGGCCAGCCCAAATCGGCGCTTGCACCGATCCGCCGACCCCCGTCGCGCGCGGAGGGCCACTGCACCGGAGCGCGCTTAGCGCCTTTTTCTCTTCCACCGGGCGCGGCGCATTCTCTTTTTGTCAAGAACAAAAAGAGAATGGGGGGCGCACCCCTGTGGAAACAGCCCCCTGGCGGGAGCCAGACCCTCTTGGCCGCCGTTCGGCGGCCCACATTTCCCCAGGCGGTTGATAACCGCCCCTACGGTGCTATCGGAGGTCGTGCCAATGGGCCGGTGTGGGCACCGGCCCCTGCGGGTGCGCCATTCACCCCCGCTGGTCGGTGCGGCCCAGCAGATAATCCGTGGTGACGCCGAAGTAGTCCGCCAAGGCCACCAATCCCTCATAATCTGGCCGGCGAGAGCCTCCCTCATAGTTTTGGTAAGACCTCATTTTGATTCCAAGAAAACTGGCCATATTTGACTGGGTCACTTGCTTTTCTTTCCGCAGTTCGCGCAGTCTTTCCGAAAATTTTATCATAAATCTCTCAAGCCTCTTGACATGTACAATTCGGGTGCATATAATAAATATGTACAAAGTGAGCGTAAAGGAGATGCCTTTGTATGACAGAGCCTATGCAAATTCTCTTTGAATACGCCAAGGAGGAACGCCTCCCCTCCTACCTCTCCTCCCCGGAGTACCGGGAGGTCTCCCACCTGACCGACCGCCTGTCCCGGCGGCTCCAGGGCCTGCTTCCCAACGACGGCTGGGACACCGTGGCGAAATACCAGGACGCCGCGGCAGACCTCCACAGCCTGGAGCTGGAGGCCATGTTCCAGGCCGCCTTCGCCCTGGCGGGAGAGCTCCGTTAGCTCTCCCACTTCTCCAGCAGCTGCCGCAGCTGGTCGGCGAACCGGGCCAGGGACTTGTTGTCCCGCCCGCGGCTGCGCTTGATGCTCTCCATGAGCATGTTGCCCACGGCCACCAGCCGCTCGTAGGCCGCGCTGGCCCGCTGGCCGCCGGTGGTCCTGGCCTTCCGCTCGGGCAGGTAGCCGGGATCGGTCACCTTGCCGGCGATCAGGTCGTACACCTCCGTGTACTGGGGCGCGTGGGCGGTGAAGCCCAGGCCCTGGATGGTCTTGGCGAAGAAGGGCGCCACCTCCCGGTCCCCGTGGACCACGAACACGTGCTGAGGCTTGGGGGACTGGATGGCCTGGATCCACGCCAGCAGGTGGTTCCGGTCCGCGTGGGAGGAGAGGCCCTGGAAGTTCTCGATCCGCGCGTGGACGGCGATCTCCTCGCCGAAGAGCTTCACGCTTGGGACGCCCTCCAGCAGGCCGCGGCCCAGGGTGCCCTCCCCCTGGTAGCCCACGAACACCACGGTGCACTCCGGCCGCCAGAGGTTGTGCTTCAGGTGGTGGCGGATGCGGCCGGCGTCGCACATGCCGGAGGCGGAGATGATGACCTTGGGGGTGGGGTCCATGTTCAGCATTTTGGACTCCTCGCTGGTCTCCGTCATGCGCAGGTTGGTGAAGTTGAACATGTGGGTGCCGTCCTGCACCAGCTCCAGCGCCTCCTCATCCAGATAGCCCCGCAGGTCGCCGGTGAAGATGGTGGTGGCCTTCTTGGCCAGGGGGGAGTCGATGTACACCGGGAAGTCCGGGTCACTCTTCACCATCCCGGCGTCCTTGATCTCCCGGATGAAGTACAGCAGCTCCTGGGTGCGGCCCACGGCAAAGGAGGGGATCACCACGTTGCCGCCCCTGGCGATGGTCTCGTCGATGATCTTCGCCAGGTCGTCGGTGTAGCTCCACACCTCCGTGTGGTTCCGGTCGCCGTAGGTGGACTCCATCACCACATAGTCCGCCCCGGTCAGGTAGGTGGGGTCCCGGATGATGGGCTGGTCCACGTTGCCGATATCGCCGGAGAACACGATCTGCTTGGTGACGCCGCCCTCAGTCGCAGTGACGATGATGGATGCGGAACCCAGCAGATGGCCCGCGTCCACGAACTCCACCCGGACGCCCTCGCACAGGTCGATGGCCTGGTGATACTCGCAGGTGGTCATATACTGGTTCACCTGCATGGCGTCCTCAATGGTGTAAAGGGGCTCCACCCGGGGGGCGCCGGACCGCTCCGCCTTGCGGTTCTTCCACTCCGCGTCCTGCTCCTGAATATGGGCGGAGTCCTGGAGCATGATGTCCATGAGATTGGCCGTCAGCCGTGTGGTGAGGATCCGGCCCCGGAAGCCCTCCTTCACCAGCATGGGGATCCGGCCGGTGTGGTCGATGTGGGCGTGGGTCACCAGGACGAAGTCGATGTCGTTCGCGGCAAAGGGAAAGGCGTCGTTGGACACCTCGTCCCGCCCCTGCTGCAATCCGCAGTCCACCAGGATGCGCCTGCCGCCCACCTCCAGGCAGTGGCAGCTGCCGGTGACGCACTGGTCCGCGCCGTAAAAGCTGAGCTTCATGGGAGAACCTCCTTTTCGCACCTCCCCGCCCCGGCGGGAGGTGCCTTTTTTGTCAGTTTAACACAAAGGGGCCGGCGGGGCAAGGGGCGGCGGAACTTCCGCCCTATTTTGTAACCACTTTTGCCTTGCTTTCCCATGCACGGGCCGGTATGCTGGTAATAAAAGGAGGTGCGGGCCATGGCAGAGCGGAAGACGCTGCTGATCCCCTCCCTGCTGGACGACTGGTTCCCCCTGCTGCAATACGCCTTTGCCTCGGAGCGGTGGGAGCCGGTGCTGCTGGACGGGGACTGGCGGCAGGTGGAATCCCTGGGCGTGCGCCATGTCCACAACGACCTGTGCCTGCCCTTCGTGCTGATCACCGGCCAGGTGCTCGCCGCCCTCCGGTCCGGGAGGTACGCGCCGGACCGCACCGGGGTGCTGATCTCCCAGGCCGGGGACGCCTGCCGGGGCTCCTGCCTGATCCGACTGCTGCGGAAGGTGCTGGACCGGGAGGGCTTCTCCCAGGTGCGGCTGTTGAGCCTCAACGTCCGGGGCATCAACCAGGATGCCGCCCTGCCGGTGGGGCCCCGGATGGCCCTGCGGGCCCGGGCAGCTCTCTTCTGGGGAGACGCTCTGGCGGCCATGGTCCACCAGACCCGGCCCTACGAGGCGTCGCCCGGCGCGGTGGACGCCCTGCGGCAGAGATGGCTGGATCTGCTGGGCTGTGACCTGGCGCAGAACCGGAACCTCACCGGGCGGGCGATCCTCCGCCGGTGCCGGGAGATGGCCGCCGACTTCCGCCGCCTGCCGGTGAAAGCCGGACGGCGGCAGGTCATCGCCGTCACCGGGGACATCTACACGAAGAATTGCCAGATGGGGAACCGGGACCTGATCCGCTGGCTGGAGGCCCACGGCTGTGAGGCGGCGGTGAACGGCATGAGCTGGTATGCCCTCTACTACATCGACACCCATCTGGATGTCTGGCCCTGGCCGGTACGGCTGGGCGGAAAGCTCCTGGGTGCCTGGCTGGAGCGTCTCCAGCGAGGGATGCTGGCAATCCTTCAGGAGGCGGGCTTCACCACCCTGCCTCCCTACCGGGTGCTGAAGGCCCAGGCGGCGGGGCTGGCCCCCATGTCCTGCGCCCTGGGGGCCGGGTGGCTGATGGCAGCGGAGATGGCGGGCTGGATCCGTGCCGGCCGCCGGAAGGTGCTGTGCTGCCAGTCCTTTGGGTGCCTGCCGGGCCACATCTGCGCCCGCGGGCAGTATGCAGCCCTGATGCGCAGGCTCCCCGGCAGCCTAATCGTGGGGGTGGACTTTGACCCCTCCACTGGCGAGGGCACCATCGAAAGCCGCATCCGGATGCTGCTGGACGAGGAGCTGGATCTGCCGCCTCGCCCGGAATGACCGGGCAATCGTTTTCTCGCCGTTTCCAATTTGTCTCTTTTGGCTGATTCATCCGGTGTTTTCTGTCAAGCAATCAGCGTTTCTGCCGGATATGGCCGGATATTTATGAACTTTTTTCGCATTTCCGGTTTTTTCTTTGCAATCCATCGGGGATTGTGGTATGCTAATTCTGCTTTTTTGTGGGACTGCCCCACTTATTATAATAATATTGGGATCAACGGGCCTGTCCGCCGGCGCTCTGCCAAAGCGGCGGAGCGGGGGAGCAGGTCCGGAAAGGAAGTATCACAATCATGGGTCTGATGAAAAAAATCTTCGGTGATTACAGCTCCCGGGAGCTGAAATCCATCTACCCCATCGTGGACAAGA
>CAMMCS010000146.1 GCA_946494635.1 uncultured Oscillibacter sp.
GGCGGCCTTCAACATGACCACCGGCCCCGCCCACTGGGAGCTGCTGTTCCGCCAGAGGGCCGTGGATAACCAGTGCTTTGCCGTCGGGGTCTCCCCTGCCCGGGACAGGAACGCCACCTATGTGGCCTACGGAAACTCCATTGCCGTGGATCCCTGGGGCACCGTCCTCTGCCGGGCCGGGGCGGAGGAGGCCACCCTGTACGCAGACCTGGATATGGAGCGCCTTGCGGCGGTCCGGGCCCAGCTTCCCATCCTCTCCGCCCGGCGGACGGACCTGTATGAGGTGCGGGAGCGATGAGCGGTACGGTATTTGGCGCATTTTACGAGATTGTCCGGCGGATCCCCGCCGGAAGTGTGTCCACCTACGGCCAGGTGGCGCGGCTGGCCGGGATGCCCCGGTGTGCCCGGCTGGTGGGGTATGCCATGGCGGCCTGCCAGGACCCGTCCGTGCCCTGCCACCGGGTGGTGGACCGGTTCGGCGGCACCAAGACGGCCTTTGACATCTTCGCCCCCGGCACCCAGCGGGCGCTGCTGGAGGCGGAGGGCGTCCCCTTCCGCCCCGACGGCACGGTGGACCTGGCGCGGTGCCAGTGGCAGCCGGAGGGCTGAGCTGCAAAAATGGGGAGAGCGATTTTCCGCTCTCCCCATTTCTGCAGATTGCCGGTCACGGGTTCCGGCTGTTGTAGGCCTGGATCCCAAGGCCCAGCAGCTCGATCGACCGGGTCAGGTCATCAGGATTGGTCACATAGGCAATGCGGATCTCGTTGCGGCCCCTGCCCGGCTCGCTGTAGAAGCCCTCGCCGGGGGCGTACATCACCGTCTCACCGTGATCCTCAAATTCCTCCAACAGGAAATACTGGAGCTTCTCCGCGTCATCCACCGGCAGCGTCGCCATCACATAGAAGGCACCCTCCGGCTCGCTGAACTTCACGTCCGGCAGGCGTTTCAGCGCCGCCACCACCGCGTCCTTCCTGCGGCGGTATTCCTCCCGCACGCCGGTATAGTAGGCCGGCTCCATCTTCCGGTAGACGGCTGCCGCCGCCACCTGATCCAGTGTGGCGGCGCACAGCCGCCCCTGGCAGAGCTTCATGGCCTGATCCATCAGCCCGCGGTTCCGGGAGATCAGGGCACCCACACGGGCGCCGGTGGCGGAGAACCGCTTGGAGACAGAGTCCACCACCGCCACGTTTTCCGCAGCGTCCGCAAATTCCAGGAACGAGGACGGTGCCTCGCTGCCGTAGACAATCTCCCGGTACACCTCATCGCTGATGAGGAACAGGTCATGTTCCCTGGCGATATCCGCCATCAGCCGCCGCTCCTCCGCAGTGAGGACCACACCGGTGGGATTGCCCGGATTGGTAATGAGGATCGCCCGGGTGTGTTCGTTGATCAGAGGCTCGATCCGGGCGCGGTCGGCGTAGCGGTATCCCTCCTCCGGCGAGGTGGGAATGGGCCGGATCGTGGCGCCGGTGACCCGGACAAAGGTGTCGTAATTGGGGTAATACGGCTCAGGGATCAGGATTTCGTCCCCCTCGTCCAGGATGCAGGGCAGGACGATCTGCAGCGCCTCGCTGCCGCCGTAGGTGGCCAGAATATCCTCACAGGTGATGGGGTAGCCCAGACGGATATAGTAGTCCCGCACCGCCTCCAGGTACACCTCCACGCCGGGGGCAGGTGCATACGCCAGGACAGATTCCCCAAAATCCCTGGCAGCCTCGAAAAACGCCTGGGGCGTCTCAATATCCGGCTGCCCGATGTTCAGATGGTGTACCCGCAGGCCTTTGGCCTCCGCGGCCACCTCATAGGGGTAGAACTTCCGCATGGGAGAGAGGCCGCACTGCTGGATCTTGTTGGAGAATTTCATGAAAATGCCCTCCTTGGTCAAATTTTTTGTGTCCCGGGGCGGGGATAAAAAAAGCGCCCCTGACACCTGTCAGGGGCGAAAAAATATTCCGCGGTACCACCCTGATCTGTCCCCAGCGGAGACATCTCATTGTCACCCTGTAACGGGGGTGAACCGTCCCGCTCTTCGCGGGCTGCTCCAAAGTGGCTGCCGTGCGGCGTGGGCTGAGGGCTTGCACCGATCCCCTCTCGCTTTAAGCCGGTTTCGCAGGGCTGGCTTTGTCATCGCGTTTGTCTGGATTGTTCTTATTATACGTCTTTGCGGGGATTTGTCAAGCGCAGAATTTCAGGTCCCTGGTCAAAATCCGGAAAATGGTTCAGGATTCCTCCTCCGGGAAGGGGGGCTCGTCCTCTGCCGGGGCAGGGGCGCCGCCCATCTGCATCTCCTGCCACTGCTCCCGGGTGATCAGCAGCTGCCGGGGCTTGGAACCCTCGAAGGGCCCCACGATCCCCCGCTCCTCCATCTGATCCACCAGGCGGGCGGCCCGGGAATAGCCCAGCTTCAGCCGCCGCTGCAGCATAGACACGGAGGCCTGTCCCGTCTCCAGCACCACTTCCACGGCGGCGGGCAGCAGCTCGTCCCCCTCGTCCTCGCCGGCATCCGCCGCAGGCGCGGACGCCTTGCCGCCCTTCTCCTTCTCCTGCAGGGACTCCTCGATCTTGGCCATCACCTCGTTGTCGTAGTGGGCCTCGCCGGACTGCTTGACAAAGTCCACCACCCGCTCGATCTCCTCCGGGGAGATGAAGCAGCCCTGGACACGGGTGGGCTTGCCCTGGCCCAGCGGGGCGTAGAGCATATCGCCCTTGCCCACCAGCTTCTCCGCGCCGGTGGTGTCCAGGATGATGCGGGATTCCAGGGAGGACGCCACGGCGAAGGCGATGCGGCTGGGGATGTTGGCCTTCATGAGGCCGGTGATCACGTCGGCGGAGGGCCGCTGGGTGGCGATCACCAGGTGGACGCCGGCGGCGCGGCCCATCTGGGCCACCCGGCAGATGGACTCCTCCACCTCCTTGGCGGCCACCAGCATCAGATCCGCCAGCTCGTCGATGACCACCACCACGCTGGGCAGGGTCTCCAGCTCCTCGCTGTCCTTCGCCAGTTTGTTATACTCCTCCAGCTTTTTCACGCCGTGCTCGGAGAAGGTTTTATACCGCTTCATCATCTCGAACACCGCCCACTGGAGGGCGCCTGCGGCCTTCTTGGGATCCGTCACCACCGGGATCAGCAGGTGGGGGATCCCGTTATAGGGGGCCAGCTCCACCATCTTGGGGTCCACCATGATGAAGCGGACCTCGTCCGGCGTGGACTTGTACAGCAGGGAGATAATCAGGGAGTTGGTACACACGGACTTGCCGGAGCCGGTGGTGCCCGCGATCAGCACATGGGGCAGCCGCTCAATATCTCCGATGATGTTCCGCCCGCCGATGTCCCGGCCCAGGGCAAAGGCGGTTTTGGACCTGTGCTCCGTGAACTCCCGGGACTCGATCACATCCCGGATCAGCACCGGCGTCACCTGCCGGTTGGGCACCTCGATGCCCACCACGGAGATCTTGTCCGGAATGGGGGCGATCCGCACGCCGGAGGCTCCCAGGGCCAGGGCGATATCGTCCGAGAGGTTCGTGATCTTGCTGAGCTTCACGCCCTGGTCCAGGGTGAACTCATACCGGGTGACGGAGGGCCCGTGAACCACATCCCCGGCGGTGGCGTCCACGCCGAAGCTGGTGAGGGTCTCCGCCAGGCGGCGGGAGTTGTTCCGCAGCTCCGCGCCGGTCTCGGCGTAGTTCTCCTCCCGGCTCTGCTTCAAGAGCGTAATGGGCGGGAACTGATAGGCACTCTCCTCCGCCGCCATGTTCTCCGCAATCTCCGCCGTCACTGCGGCTGTCTGGGCCGCCACCTCCCTGGCCACGGCCTTCTTTCCTCCCGTGGGAGAGGGCGGGGCAGGCTCCTCCGCCGCCGGCACCGGAGCCGGCGGCGCCGCGGGGCGCGGCTCTGTTCCAGATGCCGCGGGACGAGCCGGCTCTGCCGGAGCGTCCGGCTCCGCCTCTTTGCCGGAGAGCACCTGGTCCGGCGTCTTGACCTTGTCCGGCTTATGCCGGAAAAAGCCCGTGAACCGGCCAGCCGCCTCTTCCTCTGGCTGGACAGGCGGCTCCTCTCCATCCAGAGGGATGTCAATGGCGGGCTTGGGCTGCCGCTCCGGCCGCCGCTTGGGCGGCTCCTCCGGGGTGATCCGGATTGCCGGCGCAGGCTCCGGCTCCTCCTCGTACTCCGGCCGGTTCCGCACCATCTCCAGAATGGCCGAGGGCGTCAGGCGCAGTGCCGCCAGCAGCAAAACCGCCAGCAGCAGCCCGAAGAGGACGATGGAGACATACTTGGAAACGGTCACAATGGCCGCCTCTGCCACCAGGCCGGAAACCGCGCCGCCCGCCTTCAGGGCAAGGCCCGCCGTCCACAGCGTCTTCAAAACGCCCACACTGCTCAGGGCAAAGCTTCCGCCCGCAAGCAGCGTGTGGAACAGCGCGCCGGCCAAAAACGGCAGCAGGAGCGCGCAGGTCGTCCGCAGGGCCACCGGGCGGCCCCGATGCAGCAGCAGAATCAGCCCCGCCAGCAGCATGGCCGGTCCTGCCAGCCAATAGCCATAGCCGAACAGGCCCTTCATCAGCTTTGCCAGCAGGTCAATCAGGATCGCCTGCACGCCGCAGTAGCTCACCAGTACGCACAGCGCCAGCACCAGAAGGACCACGCCCCCCACCTCCCGGCGGATGGGCCGTTTCTGGGGCTGCTTGCCCCTGGCTGAGCGGGATCCAGATGATCGCCCGCCGCTTTTTTTTGTTGTTTTCTTCTGTGTTGAGGATGCCATGCTTCTCTCCTTCGTGGCTCCAATCTCCCTTGTTCACCACCGGGACAGCACTTCGCCGTGTCCCCGTCCCCGCGGTTTTTCGGTACGCCCCAGGCGGGCCGGTTATCCCAGCACCAGCGTCAGCGCCAGCACGATCAGTCCCGCTGCCCAGCAGTAATACGCGAACCAGCCGAACCTGGCCCCGCGAAATCTCCGATTTTGCGGGGTCCCCCTCCATATTTCCTGAGCGGTCAGGCAGAGCCCGCCCGCTCCAAGGTTTGGCTCCGCCAAACGCTTGAACGCCGCTTTCGCGGCGGGCGCGCGCTGCGCGCCGAAAGGCAGGTTATCCCAGCACCAGCGTCAGCGCCAGCACGATCAGTCCCGCTGCCCAGCAGT
>CAMMCS010000147.1 GCA_946494635.1 uncultured Oscillibacter sp.
GCGATCCCCGGGCCCTGACGGGGCCGCCGATCGCGCCGCTGCCTCGAAACCGGCTCGCTTGCTCCGCCGCCGGCGGCGCTTCGCCGGTTTCCCCCTCACGTTCGCACAGCGAACGTGTCGCTGCGGCGGGCAGAGGTGTTTTGCCCGAAGTGAATTCGTGCAAAACATATTTTAAAAGCAAGCCTGCCGATACATTTCATACATCGTTGCGCTTTCCAAATTTTAATATAAGGAGAAGACATCATGGATTTCAATCTCAGCCGTGAGCACCAGCTGATTCGGAAGATGATGGCGGAATTCACTGAGAATGAAGTGAAGCCCATCGCTGCCGAAACCGACAAGACCAGCCAGTATCCCCGGGAGAACATCGAAAAGCTGTTCGACCTGGGCGTGATGGGCATGTGCGTCCCCAAGGAGTACGGCGGCGCCGGAGCCGATCCCCTGGCCAGCGCCATCTGCATCGAAGAGCTCAGCAAGCAGTGCGCCTCCACCGGCGACATCGTGGCCACCCACAACGGCCTGTGCTGCGACCCCATCATCACCCACGGCACCGAGGCCCAGAAGGCCAAGTACCTGCCCATGCTGACCACCGGCCACAAGGTGGGCGCCTTCTGCCTGACCGAGTCTGACGCCGGCTCTGACGCCGCCAAGGGCCAGACCGAGGCCAAGCTGGACGGCGATCACTACGTCCTCAACGGCTCCAAAATCTTCATCACCAACGGCTATGTTGCCGACGTGTTTGTGGTCTTTGCCATGACCGACAAGACCAAGGGCACCCGGGGCATCTCCGCCTTCATTGTGGAGAGCAGCTTCCCCGGCTTCTCCGTGGGCAAGCACGAGGAGAAGATGGGCCTGCACGGCTCTCCCACCGCCGAGATCGTGTTCACCGACTGCATCGTTCCCAAGGAGAACCTGCTGGGCCAGGAGGGCAAGGGCTTCAAGATCGCCATGCAGACCCTGGACGGCGGCCGTATCGGCATCGCGGCCCAGGCCCTGGGCATTGCCGAGGGCGCCATGGAAGAGGCTATGGCCTATACCAAGGGCCGTGTCCAGTTCGGCAAGCCCATCAGCAAGTTCCAGAACACCCAGTTCACCTTCGCCGACATGGCCATGCGCTCTGAGGCCGGCCGCCTGCTGACCTATCAGGCCGCCATGCTGAAGGGCGAGGGCAAGCGCTTCACCAAGGAGGCCGCCATGGCCAAGCTGTTCTGCTCTGAGCACGCCATGCTGACCACCACCAAGGCACTGCAGATGTTCGGCGGCTACGGCTACACCAAGGACTATCCCCTGGAGCGCATGATGCGCGACGCCAAGATCACCGAGATCTACGAGGGCACCAGCGAGATCCAGCGCGTGGTCATCTCCGGCAATATCGGCCTGTAAGAGGAGGAAGAACGAATTATGAAGATCATTGTTTGCGTCAAGCAGGTTCCCGATACCTCCGGCAAGGTGGCGGTGAATCCGGACGGCACCCTGAACCGTGCCTCCATGCAGACCATCACCAACCCCGATGATATGAACGCCGTGGAGGCCGCCCTGAAGCTGAAGGACGCCACCGGCTGCAAGGTCATGGTCGTCACCATGGGCCCGCCCCCGGCAGCCGGCATGCTGCGGGAGCTGATGGCCATGGGCGCTGACGAGGCCGTTCTGGTCTCCGCCCGTGAGTTCGGCGGTTCCGATACCTACGCCACCTCCCAGATCCTGGCCGCCGCCATCTCCACCATCGGCGTGGAGGATGATGACATCGTCATGTGCGGCCGGCAGGCCATTGACGGCGACACCGCCCAGGTGGGCCCCCAGATCGCCGAGAAGCTGCACCTGCCCCAGGTGACCTACGCCGCCGACATCCAGAAGGACGGCGACACCATCACCGTCAAGCGGATGCTGGAGGACGGCTACATGACCATCAAGGTCAAGACCCCCTGCCTGATCACCTGCATCAAGGAGCTGAACAATCCCCGCTATATGAGCATCGGCGGCATCTATGCCACCTATAACAAGCCTCTGGAGACCTTCGACTATGAGAAGCTGAAGGATCATCCCCTGATCGACGCCACCACCATCGGCCTGAAGGGCTCTCCCACCAACATCTTCAAGAGCTTCACCCCGCCCCAGAAGGGCGCCGGCATGATGCTGGAGGGCGCCGACAAGGCGACCTGCGAGAAGCTGGCCGACATTCTGGCGAAGAAGCACATCATCTGAGAAAGGGGATAAAACGAATATGTCTAATTTCAACAGCGCGGACATCGCTGCTTTCAAGGATGTGTGGGTGTTCTGCGAGCAGCGCGAGGGCAAGCTGATGCCCACCGATTTTGAGCTGATCTCCAAGGGCCGCGACCTGGCGGACGAGCTGGGCGTGAACCTGTGCGGCCTGCTGCTGGGCGGCGAGGGCATCGAGTCCGCCGCCAAGGAGCTGGGCGGCTACGGCGCCGACAAGGTGCTGGTCTGCGAGAGCCCCCTGCTGGCCGTCTACAACACCGACGCCTATGCCAAGGTCATCTGCGACGTCATCGAGGATCTGAAGCCCGAGGCGTTCCTGATCGGCGCCACCAACATCGGCCGTGACCTGGCGCCCCGGTGCGCCGCCCGGCTGCACACGGGCCTGTGCGCCGACTGCACGCACCTGGACATCGACGTGGCCAACTACATCCAGTTCCTGCGTGAGTCCTCCACTCTGGACGTGGACAGCCAGAAGTGGGACATGGAGGACCGGAACCTGAAGATGACCCGTCCGGCCTTCGGCGGCCACCTGATGGCCACCATCATCTGCCCCCGGTTCCGTCCCTGCATGGCGACGGTGCGTCCGGGCGTCATGAAGAAGAACGCCTTCGACCAGGCCAAGGCGGATGCGTGCGAGATCGTGAAGCCCGCCTTCGAGCTGAGCGAGAGCGACCTGAACACCGAGGTTGTGGAGGTCGTGAAGGCCGCCAAGAAGCTGGTGGACCTGATCGGCGCCGACTACATCGTGTCCGTGGGCCGCGGCATCAGCAAGGATGTCGAGGGCGGCATCAAGCTGGCGGAGGAGCTGGCTGACGTCCTGGGCGGCGTCGTGGGCGGCTCCCGTGCCACCATCGACTCCGGCTGGCTGTCTGCCGACCATCAGGTGGGCCAGACCGGCAAGACCGTGCATCCGAAGGTGTACATCGCCCTGGGCATCTCCGGCGCCATCCAGCACAAGGCCGGCATGCAGGACTCCGAGTGCATCATCGCGGTGAACAAGAACGACACCGCCCCCATCTTCGAGATCGCCGACTACGGCATCTGCGGCGACCTGTTCAAGGTCACCCCGCTGCTGATCGAGGCCATCAAGGCCGCCAAGGCTGCGAAGTAAAAGCATCCATCCCAAGCGACAGGAGAGCCGCCCACACGGGCGGCTCTCTTCTGCGTCCGGGGAAAGCGGCGGCCCATGCCCCAGCCGAAAAAATCAGCCTTGCATTTTGGGCCGGGAGCCGTACAATAAAAGAGAAAGAAGTGCGGCGCCGGGGACACGATGCCCGCTGCGCCCGAAGTTCTGCACGGAAGAGAGGAACCTGCCATGAAGCTTTCCAAAGAAGAGATCAAGTCCATCATCCCCCACCGGGACCCCATGCTGCTGGTGGATACCGTGGAGGAGATGGTGCCCGGCGACCACATCGTCACCACCTTTTTCATCGACCCGGACCGGGAGATCTTCCGGGGCCATTTCCCGGGCGAGCCGGTGCTGCCCGGCGTGTACTCCGTGGAGTGCATGGCCCAGTCGGCGGATATCCTGCTGCTGTCCATGGAGCGGTACGCCGGGAAGGTCCCCCTGTTTCTCGGCATCAACAACGTGCGGTTCCTCCGGAAGATCCTGCCGGGGGACACCATCGAGATCCATGCCAGGCTGGCCTCGGAGCGGGCGGAGAAGGCCATTGCCACCTGTTCAGCGGAGATCTACAACCACGGCGAGCTGGCGGCCACCGGCGACGTGACCCTGGCCATGCGCTGACAACCGGCAGTATGAAACCGCCCCGGGCACGCCCGGGGCGGTTTTCGCTATTGGATATCCGTGACGTGGAGCACCTCATCGTCCACGGTGAATTTCACCTCGTGGCCGGCGAAGGAGAAGCCGTAGACTCGTTCCGGGTCCTGCTGGTACCGGGGCCGGGGATCCAGGGCCAGCACCTCCCGCAGAGCCTCCCGCCGGTCCGGGGGGAGCCGCTCCAGCAGAGTGGGGGGAAACTCCACCTGCAGCGTGGGCCGGGCCGGCTCGCTGGCGAAGCCGCCCTCCGCCTCCGGATGGCAGTCCCCGTATGGGAGATAGGGCTTGATGTCCAGAATGGGAGTCCCGTCCACCAGGTCCGCCCCCCGGACATGGAGGACCGGCCCCAGGGCGTCGGTGTGTTCGATGCGGTCCAGCCGCACGGAGGACAGGCCGATGGGATTGGGCCGGAAGGGGGAACGGCTGGCAAACACGCCTACCCGCTGATTGCCGCCCAGCCGGGGCGGCCGGACAGTCGGGGACCAATCCGCCCGCTGGGCCTGATGGAAGGCCCAGATCAGCCAGATGTGGGAGAAGCCCTCCAGCCCCCGCAGGGCGTCAGGATTGCGGTAGGGCGGCTCAAAGACCACGGCCGCCTCCAGCGCGTCCACCAGACCGCTCTGCCGGGGGACGCCGAATTTGGAGCCGAAGTCGCTGCGGATCCGGGCGATGACCTGCATTTCAAATGAATCGGACATGGGCGGGCTTCCTTTCAACGGTGGTTTCCTCCATTATACAGGAATCCCTTCGGAAAGCCAAGGAGAAAGAACAGGAGGTCCCGGCGCGTGTGCCGGGGCCTCCCGTTTCATTCCGCGGTTCAGTAGCAGATGACCGTCTCCGGATGGTAGACCAGGCACCAGGCGATGGCGAAGATCACCAGCGCCGCCGTCACCAGGACGAAGCACAGCACCATGCCCACCCAGTCGTACCGGAGCTTCCCCTCCCGCCGGCTGGCCAGCAGGACTTCCACGCCCAGGGACACCAGGATCAGGGGCGAGAGCTTCAGCGCCAGGGTCAGGTCCAGCGCTGGGAAGAACATCCGCACCAACATCAGCACCCCGCAGATCACCAGCACGGCGCCGAAGGTGAAGGTGCCCACCCG
>CAMMCS010000148.1 GCA_946494635.1 uncultured Oscillibacter sp.
GAGGCGGAGAGCATCCTGCTGGAGCCCTGGTACGACTTCCGGCTGGAGCTGCCCGGGCCCCAGGTGGGCCGGGCCATGACGGACCTCCAGCAGATGGGCGCCCGGCTGAACCCGCCGGAGACGGCGGGGGAGGAATCGGTGCTCACCGGCGCGGTGGCGGTATCCGCCCTGGGGGACTATGCCCGGGAGGTTGCCGCCTACACCCAGGGCCGGGGACGGCTGCTGTGCTCCCTCCGGGGCTACGAGCCCTGCCCGGATCAGGACGCGGTCTTGGAGACCATCGACTACGACCCGACAGCAGATCTGGACAATTCCCCGGACTCCGTGTTCTGCAGCCACGGCGCCGGCGTCATCGTTCCCTGGGATGAAGTGCCCGCCCGGGCACATGTGTCCAGCGGCCTGCGCCTGGGAGCAGAAGCGGAGGAGGCAGCAGAGGGCCCGGATATCCGCCGCTCCGGCGCCTATGCCGGCACCATTGAGCAGGACAAGGAGCTCCAGGCCATCTTCGAGCGGACCTACGGCCCTGTCAGGCGGCGGGCCTTCCTTCCCCCGAAGGAGCCCCGGCGGCCCATCCCGGCAGAGACGGAGCGGGAGCGGCGGGCCATCCGGGAGCAGTTCTCCGGCCCGGAATACCTGCTGGTGGACGGCTACAACATCATCTTCGCCTGGGACGAGCTGAAGGCCATCGCCCGGGAGAATCTGGACGCGGCCCGCAAGCAGCTGTGCGATCTTCTCAGCAACTACCAGGGCTTCCGGAAGTGTGAGGTCATCGCTGTGTTTGACGCCTACAAGGTCAAGGGTGGCCAGGGCAGTGTGGAGAAGTACCACAACATCCATGTGGTCTACACGAAAGAGGCGGAGACAGCGGACGCCTATATCGAACGGGCTACCTACGAGATCGGGAAGCACCACCGGGTGCGGGTGGCTACCTCCGACGGCCCGGAGCAGCTCATCATCCTGGGCCATGGGGCCCTGCGGCTTTCCGCCAGCGCCTTCCGGCAGGAGGTGGAGCAGGTGGAGGGCCAGATCGCGGACATCCTGTCCGCCAACAACCGCCTGGAAAAAACGGGCAACGTCCGCTCCGCCCTGGAGCGGGCCCAGAGCCAGACAGAGGAGGAAACGCCATGATCGGATTGAGCTGTGCCGCGGGGACGGTGCTGGCCCTCTGCGGCCAGGTCCGCGGAACGCTGGAGCGCAAGGGGCTGCCCCGGCGGGAGCTGGCGGGGGGCCGGGTGCGGATCGAGCCCCGGTACAACCATGGCTCCGGCTTCGGCCTCTTCCCGCTGAAGGCGAGGCAAATGGCACTGCCGTCCCTGGCGGCCCTGCTGGCGCTGGCGGGGATCAGCGGCGGACGGGGCCTGGAGACGGGCCTGATTCTGGGAGGCGGCCTCAGCAATCTGTGGGAGCGCCTGCGCTACGGCCGGGTGCTGGACTACCTGCGGTTTCCAAGGGCGCCGGGGGCTCTGAAGAAGTACACCTATAATCTGGCGGACCTGGCCATCCTTCTGGGGGCGGTGCTGATGGCGCTGCGGCCCAGGCGGCGGTGACGCCGCATACGGCCCCTGCAAACGCCGCCCCGCGCACAGCGCGGGGCGGCGTTCTTTATGAAAATTTAATGAATTTCCATGTTTTTTTGCAAAAATAGAAGGTCTATACTAGCTGTAAAGAAATTGTCAAGGATTGTAACTGTTTTGTAAATTGACAAGCGTGCGCATTTCATGTATATTAACTGTATTAGTACGGACAGTACAGTTCGCTGGAGGATTCACAAATTTTCTATTGACAAATTTCAGAACTGTGTTATTGTATTATATAAATAATACAAGCGGCGGCCGCGAAGCTTTTTCCCTGCCGGTTCGGCAGGAGGATTTACAGAGATTTGACGGAGACGCCACAGAGAAGTTGATGCAGAAGTGTTATCCTGAAATCAAAAAGAGATTCCGCAGGCTGAAGAGTTTGGCGGAGCTGTGCCGTATATAGGAAAGAGACGAAAGAAGGGAGCCTGTTATGAAGATCCTGATTACCACAGACTGGTATACCCCGGCTGTCAACGGCGTGGTCACCTCTGTGAAAAACCTGCAGCGGGAGCTGGAACACCGGGGACATGAGGTCCGGATTCTGACCTTATCCCAGACGCTGCACTCCTGGTCCCGGGACGGCGTCACCGCCATTGGCTCCATCAACGCCGGGCGGATCTATCCCGGTGCCCGTCTCCGCACGGCAATGGCAGGCCGCTGGGTCCAGGAAATTGTGGAATGGGGGCCGGATGTGATCCACTCCCAGTGTGAGTTCAGCACATTTTTTCTGGCCCGCCGCATTGCGGAAGAACTGGATATTCCCCTGGTCCACACTTATCACACGGTGTATGAGGACTATACCCACTACTTCTCCCCCAGCGTCCGGTGGGGCCGGTGCGCGGTGGCGGCGTTTTCCCGCTGGGTGGCCGCCCAGACGGACTGCATGATCGCGCCCACCGGAAAGGTCCGCCGCCTGCTGCAGGGCTATGGCGTCCGGCGGCCGGTATTCGTGGTGCCGACAGGCATTGACCTGCGGCGATTCCAGAAAGAGGCAGACCCCATGCGCCGGGCGGTGCTCCGGGCCAGCCTGGGCATCCCGGCGGAGAACAGCGTGCTGGTGTGCGTGGGGCGCCTGGCGGAGGAGAAGAACATCCAGGAGCTGCTGAAGCTCCGTGCCTCCCTGGGCAGCTGCCCTGTGACCCTGCTGCTGGTGGGGGACGGGCCGGACCGGCCCCGGCTGGAGCAGGTGGCCCGCGATTTGAAATTGGAGGCGCCTGCCGTGATCTTTGCCGGCATGGTGGCACCGGAGGAGGTGCCGGACTGGTACCGGCTGGGGGATCTGTTCGTCAGCGCCTCTTCCAGCGAGACCCAGGGGCTTACCTACATTGAGGCGCTCTCCACCGGCGTGCCGGCCCTGTGCCGGGCGGACGCCTGCCTGGAGGGCGTGATCCTGGAGGGAGAGAATGGCTGGCAGTATCATACCTCTGCGGAGTTCCACCAGAGGCTGGACTGGTTCCTGACCCATCCGGAAGCCCATGCGGCGCTCCGGCGTCAGGCGGCGGAGAGCGCGGAGCAGTTTTCCGCCCAGCAGTTTGCCCAGCGGGTGGAGCGGATTTATCAGATGCAGCTGGCACGGCGGCCCGCCTGCCGTGCCCAGGGGGTGAGCGCATGACAAAAAGTGCAGAGCGGACTGCCTTTCAGGCAGTGTCTGTGTTTGGCCTGGTGCTGTGCATCGCGGCAGCGGTGTGGGCCTGGAACGCGGGGCTGCTGACCTCGCAGGAGCGGATGCAGGCCTTTGTGGCCAGCTGCGGCGCCGTGGGCGGGCTGCTGTTTGTGGCGTTTCAGGCGGTGCAGGTGGTAGTGCCGGTGCTGCCCGGAGGGCTGGGATGCCTTGTGGGCGTCGTGCTGTTCGGCCCGGTGGTGGGATTCGTCTACAACTATGTGGGCATTTGTCTCGGCTCCCTGATGGCCTTTGCGGTGGCCCGCAACTGCGGCCGGCCGCTGCTGAGCCTCCTGTTTTCCGAGAAGCTTCTGACCAAGTACAGCAGCTGGACAGAACAGAATAACCGGTTTGCCCGGCTGTTTGCCCTGGCGATTTTCTTCCCGGTGGCGCCGGATGACTTCCTGTGCTATCTGGCGGGCACCACCTCCATGACCTGGCGGCGGTTTACGGCCATCATTCTGCTGGGAAAGCCTTTTTCCATCGCCCTGTACAGTCTGGGACTGACAGTGCTGTTCCAGCAGATCACAGGCTGGCTGGCGTAAAGCCCCTGCCGGCAGACAGAGAAAAAAGGAGAAGCTCATGCGCGTTTTCATTTACAACGGCGGCCTGCGCCTGGTGGGAAAGAGCGGCGTGGGACAGGCGATCTTCCATCAGCGGGAGATGCTGCGCCGCGCCCGGATCGAGACCTCGCATCACTGGCTTCAGAGGGCGGGGGCCGTTCATATCAATACGGTGCTGCCCGACTCGGTGCTGGTGGCCCTGGCCGCCAAGCTCCTGGGGCGGAAGGTCGTCTACTACGGCCACTCTACCATGGAGGACTTCCGGAGCTCCTTTCGGGGCTCTGACCGGCTGGCCCCCCTCTTCCGGCGGTGGATCACCTTCTGCTACGGCCTGGGAGACGTGGTGCTGACGCCGACGGACTACTCCCGCCGCCTGCTGGAGAGCTACGGCCTCAAGCCCCCGGTGTACAGCATCTCCAACGGCGTGGACACAGACTTTTTCGCGCCGGACCCGGCCCGGCGGGACGCCTTCCGCCGCCGGTGGAATATCCGGGAAGGGGAGCGGGCCGTCATCTCCGTGGGCCACACCATCGCACGGAAGGGGCTGCCGGAGTTCCTGGAGCTGGCGGCCGGCATGCCGGATGTCCGCTTCCTCTGGTTCGGCTGGACAAATCCCGGCCTGATCCCCCAGGAGGTGCGGCAGGCCATGGAGCAGGCCCCGGCCAATGTGACCTTTGCCGGCTTTGTGGATCGGGAGACCCTGCGGGAGGCCTACTGCGGCGCAGACGCCTTCGCCTTCATGAGCCATGAGGAGACAGAGGGCATCGTGGTGCTGGAGGCCCTGGCCTGCGGCATCCCTACCGTGGTGCGGGACATCCCGGTGTATGCCGGGTGGCTGCGGGACGGGAAGAATGTCTACAAGGCGGACAGCACCGAGTCCTTCCGGAAACGGGTAGCGGGGATACTGGAGAAGACCCTGCCGGACCTGACGGCATCGGGCCGCCGGGTGGCTGAGGAGCGGAGCATGGCCGCCATGGGAGAACAGCTTCGGACGATCTATCAGCGAATGGAGATCCTGGCCGAGGCGCAGCCCGCGGCAGTGCGGCAGAACCAAGTCCGGGCCTGATGCCATCGGCCGGCCGCGCCGGAACGGTGAAATCCCTGTATTCCCACGGAAGAACCCCCTTCTTCCGTGGGAACTTTCACGGCTCATCACAGGCCCCGCCCAACGGCGGCAGGCGAGCAAAAAGCCGTCCCCGCCGCCCCCGGGCCGGGGGGGCGCCTCCTTCTTTCCGGAAGACCTGGGCGCGGGGTGGGCCACCGCGCCGGCGCCCGCCCCCAGC
>CAMMCS010000149.1 GCA_946494635.1 uncultured Oscillibacter sp.
GCGCGACTGCTTCCCAGTCCGGTGCCCTCTCGCTGGTCGCAGCAGGCCGCCAGGGTGCCAAGAATCGCCGCCGGGGTGTGGGCGTGGCCCCCAGGACTTGAAGCCGCCGGAGGCGGTGCCAGGGAATGCCGTGGGCGGCAGCGTGTGGATTTCCGGGCCGGTGCCCAAGGCGTAGCTACTTCCCGGACTTGGACCATCTCCGACCGCAGGGGGCAAATCTTCGGGGATATGCTGACCCGTGATTTTAACGGGGCAGGGGCCCACCGTGGGCGGCAGCGGGTGAAGCTCCGGGCCGGGGCCAGTGCCCAGGGCGCAGCTGCTTCCCAGGCCGGTGCCCTCTCGCTGGCCGCAGCAGGCCGCCAGGGTGCCAAGAATCGCCGCCGGGGTGTAGACGTGGCCCCAGGCTTGGAGCCACCGGAGGCGGTGCCAGGGCCCACCGTGGGCGGCAGCGTGCGGATCTCCGGTGCTGGGCCGATACCCAGGGCGCGGCTGCTTCCCAGGCCGGTGCCCTATCTCTGGCCGTAGCAGGCCGCCAAGGTGCCCAGGATCGCCGCCGGGGCTGGGCGTGAATTTGATCGAAACAAGGGGATAAGTCTACAAATTTACATGAGGGGATCGGCTGACATTTAGGCTGTACCCCTCATTTTGTTTTCCCTTATTTTTTCCCTTTAGCCCATATTTTGACGGAATAAAAAAATGCACAAGATAACACGAAACACACTGAAATTACTACGTTATACATATCAGAATAACAGGGAAAAATAAAGGTAGTGCAACCGGCAGTTGCTAATTTTTCAAGCCCCCTTGGTGGACTTTTGAGCGGTACGCCGCTATACTGGGACTACAAAGGAGGGCGCGGTATGAGCCTTGGAACCAACATCAGCCGCCTGCGGGCGGAACATCACCTGTCCCAGGGGGACCTGGCGGAGGCGCTGGCGGTGAGCCGCCAGTCCGTCAGCAAGTGGGAGACGGATTCCAGCGTGCCGGACCTGGACAAGCTGGTGAAGCTGAGCCAGCTCTTCGGCGTGACGCTGGACGATCTGGTGACGGGGGCGGAGCCCCAGCCGAGGGCGGAGACGTCGCCCCAGCAGGTCGTCGTTTCCCACCGGATGCCGGGCCGGAAGATCGCCGGGATCCTCCTCTTCTGCATGGCCTTTCTCACCTTCCTGGTGTTGACAGCCCTGGGCGGTCTTTTGGAGGGCTTGATCCTGGCCGTCCCGTTTCTGGCGTGCGGGATCATCTGCTTTCTCGCCCAAAAGCGGCCGGGACTGTGGTGCGCCTGGGCCCTCTACCTGATGGTGGACGTGTTCTTTCACTATGCCAGCGGCCTCAGCTGGACCTACATCTTTTTCACCTTCTCCTGGCGGGAGTTCGGACGGACGCCTGTCTATGTGATCACAGCCTGGATCCAGGTACTGGTGACGCTGGCTCTGCTGATTGCCACCGTCCGCTCCTTCCGGAAAGAACCCTTCCCGCCCACTCGGCGGAACGGCCTGATCCTGGCGGGGCTGTGGTGTGCCTTCCTGGCCGGCCGATTCCTGCCCATCGCCTGGTGGCTGGCCTATCTGGCGGTCTCTGTGATCTCTGTAGGGGCGCTGGTGGCGCTGGTATCCACTGTACAGGATCTCATCTCCCTGATCTTGCTGGCCATCGCCCTAACACTGTCGATCCGGATGCTGGCCGCCTGGCGGGCCCGGCACCGCTGACCTCTCCCCCGCATCCCCTGCCCCGGCTGACGCCGGGGCGTTTTTCTTGACTTTTCCGGCAGAGCGCCTATAATAATAGCATATCGTTTATCTCGCTTGAGTATCACGGTTGGAGGGTGCTATGCAGGACGGCTGCGGACGGACAATTGATTACCTGCGGCTGAGTGTAACGGACCTGTGCAACTACCGGTGCCGGTACTGCATGCCGGAGGCGGGGGTGGAGAAGCGGGCCCATAAGGACATTCTCACCCTGGAGGAGCTGGCGGAGATCGCGGAGGCGGCTGTCCAGTGCGGGGTGAAGAAGATCCGCCTCACCGGCGGGGAGCCGCTGGTGCGCCGGGGCCTGGTGAACCTGTGCCGGATGCTGCGGGCCATTCCGGGTGTGGAGGAGCTGTGCCTCACCACCAATGGGAGCCTGCTGCCGAAGCTGGCCGCGCCCCTGCGGGACGCCGGACTGGACCGGCTGAACATCAGCCTGGATACCCTGCGGCCGGAGCGGTTCGCCGCCATGACCCGGCTGGGGACCCTCCAGGATGTGCTGGAGGGCATCGAAGCCGCGGAGGCGGCGGGATTCCGCGACCTGAAATTCGACACCGTCCTCATCGGCGGGTTCAACGACGATGAGATCATGGATTTTGTAAACCTGAGCCGGGAGCATCCCTGGGAGATGCGGTTCATCGAGCTCATGCCCATGGGGCCCTGCGCCTCCTGGGACAAGGGCTGCTTCCTGCCGGGGGAAACCGTGCTGGAGCGGGTGCCGGAGCTGGCGCCCATCGAGGCCCAGGGGGTGGCCCGGCGGTACCAGCTGCCCGGAGCAAAGGGCACCGTGGGGCTCATCTCTCCGGTGAGCCACGACTTCTGCGGAGACTGCCGCCGGATCCGGGTGACGGCGGACGGCAAGCTGAAGGGCTGCCTCCACAGCCGGGAGGAGATCTCCCTCCGGGGCCTCCATGGGGAGGCGCTGGTGAACGCCGTCCGGCAAGGCATCCTGCAAAAGCCCCAGCGGCACCATTTGGCGGAGCGGCGGAGCGACACGCCACGGAACATGAACCAGATCGGAGGATGACCCATGGGAGAACTGACCCATTTCAACGAACAGGGCCGGGCGAAGATGGTGGACGTGACGGAGAAGGCCGTCACCCACCGCCGGGCGGTGGCCGCCGGGGAGGTCCACATGGCCCCGGAGACCTTGCAGAAGATCAAGGACGGCACCATGAAGAAGGGCGACGTGCTGGCGGTGGCCCAGGTGGCGGGCATCCAGGCGGCCAAGCACAACTGGGAGCTGATCCCCATGTGCCACCCCCTGCCCCTGACGGGCATCGACATCACCTTCGCCCTGTCCGAAGAGCCCTGCATGGTGGAGATCCAGGCCGCCGTCACCTGCACCGGCGTGACCGGCGTGGAGATGGAGGCCCTGACAGCCGTGTCCGTGGCGGCATTGACCATCTACGATATGTGCAAGGCAGTGCAGAAGGATATGCGCATCGACAACATCCGCCTGCTGGCCAAGTCCGGCGGCAAGAGCGGAGAGTATCACGCAGAAACGGTCTGAACATTTTGAAAAGGAGATCCCTGATATGAACATACCCGAGAAGCTGCTGTTCCTGAATGAAGCTGACGTTCTGCGGCTTTTGACGCCTGCTGACGCCATCGCGGCCGCGGAGGATACCTTCTACCACATCGGAACCGGCGAGATCACCGTTGGACAGATGGCGCTGATGTATGCGGACAAGGAGAAGAAAAACAATTTCCACTCCATGCCGGCGATCCTCCACCACAGGGCTGTGGCTGGCGTCAAGTGGATCGATACTTATGGGAATCCTCTGCCGGGCTATCCCTTCAGCCATGGGAATCTGGTGATTCTCAGCGATGTTCCCACCGGCTCCCCGATTGCCATTGTGGGGGCGACCAATATCACCACCATGCGCACAGCCGGCGGCCATGGCGTGGTGCAGGCCCGGCACCTGGCCAATCCCGACCCGGAAATCCTGTCTGTCTTTGGCTGCGGCGCCCAGGCCAGGGCCGGCATGCGCGGCTTTTTAGAGGAATTCCCCTCTCTCCGGCAGATCCGGCTGTTCAATCGCAGCCGCCAGCCCATGGAGGAGGTTCGCCAGCAGCTGAGCGGACGGGTGGAGGTCGTCCTGTGCGACACGCCTGAGATGGCTGTGGAGGGAAGCCGGCTGATCCTGATGGCCTCTGGCGCCAGGACGCCTCTGGTGACCCGGGAGATGCTGCGTCCCGGCACGACCATCATCGGGATTGAGGGGTTCCGGGATCTGGACCCGCAGATTGGAAAGACGGCGGACAAATGGTATCTTGGCTACAAACAGCCGGATACCCATATCCTGGAAAGCTCCGTACTGAATCCCGGCGGGCAGCTGACCATGGAAGATGTCTTTGGCGACATGACAGAGCTGCTGACCGGGAAGATCCCCGGCAGAGAGCGGGAGGACGAGATCATCGTCTCCACGCATATGGGAATGGGCGCCCACGATGTGAGCTGTGCCGCAACAGTTTATCAGCGGGCAAAAGAACAAAACGCAGGCCAGTGGCTGACCCTGGTCTGAGAGCGGAGGAGTGAGACCATTGGCAAGCGTGGTATCGGTGAATATCAGCGAGCGAAAAGGCGAACAGAAGCACCCCGTTTCGGAAATTCAATTAAAGCTCCGGCACGGCATCGTGGGGGATGCCCACGCGGGGGACTGGCACCGGCAGATCAGCTTACTGGCGGAGGAGAGCGTGGACACCATGCGGGCAAACTGCCCCATCCCCCTGGACGCGGGGGTGTTCGCGGAGAACATCAACACCGTAGGGATTGATTTGAAGCACCTGCCGGTGGGCACCCATCTGCGGATCGGGGAGACGGAGGTGGAGGTGACCCAGATCGGCAAGGAATGCCACAGCGACTGCGCCATCAAGAAGGCGGTGGGCAGGTGCGTCATGCCCACGGAGGGCATCTTCGCCGTGGTGGTCCGGGAGGGCGTGGTCCGTCCCGGCGACGAGATCGAAATTCTGGAGGCGGAAGCATGAAGCTGATACGGACGGAGGACGCGGTAGGCCATGTGCTGTGCCACGACCTGACCCAGATCATCAAGGGGGAGTACAAGGACGCCCGGTTCCGCAAGGGGCATGTGGTGACGGCGGAGGACATCCCGGTGCTGCTCAGCATGGGCAAGGAGCACCTGTATGTGTGGGAGATGACGCCGGGGATGCTCCACGAGGACGAGGGGGCAGAGCGCCTGCTGGCCCTGTGCGCCAATGCGAATATGGAACGCAGCGGGGTGAAAGAGGGCAAGATCGAGCTGAAGGCGGCCTGCGATGGGCTGTTCCGGGTGCGGTCGG
>CAMMCS010000150.1 GCA_946494635.1 uncultured Oscillibacter sp.
GCCTGCCCTACGAGCACCTGCGGGTCATCACCGCCTGCCCCTGCAAGCCGGAGGATCTGGTGCTGTGCACCGGCTCCGCCATCCTGGAGGACTTCAAGGGCCGCCTGCTGGTGGCCTTCGGCGGCGAGTGGAGCGTGGGCTTCCTGACGAAGCACAACCCCGGATTGGAGCTGGCCGAGTCGCTGTCTGTGTAATTTTCGGCTTTATGAGTTCAAGACGACACCGCCCGGCGCTGACGCGCCGGGCGGTGTTTTTGCGTGTTTTCGTTCCCGTTTTCGCGGAAAAACACTATGCAGCCAGCATATTGTATTTCCCTTTTATTCTTGTATAATGAGGAAATACGGGTGATTCGAATGTTTATTTCAAGAAAGGGCTGATGATTTTGGCAACAAAAGCCGAGGACAGAAGGGTCTTTGACTGCTCCGCTGATTCCGCGTACACCGCGCTGCTCTCCGTTCTGGAGAAGAAAAACGGGTTTTCCATCAAGAGCCAGGACGACGGCGCAAAGACCATCGAGGCAAAAACGGGCGTCTCCATGCGGGGATTTGGAGAAAATGTCTCGATCAAGGTGACGCCCGGCGGCGCTGACTCCTGCGACGTATGGGTGTATTCCGAACTGGCCGTTCCCGCGCTGACCGACAACGGAAAGAACAAGGCCAATGTGATGAAGGTGATGGACCTGCTCGCAAGCGCCCTGCGGAACGCCGGCGGCCCCCGCCCCGTTTACCATGTGGACGGCTACTGCGGAAAAACGCTGGATGTCTATGAGGACAAGTGCGTCATCACTTCCCGGGCCACCGTCGGTGCCTTTCTGACAGGGAACATGACAGACGGGGAAAAGACGATCTACTACTCGGACTGTATCGGCATCCAGTTCAAGCGCAACGGTACCGGCGTCACCGTCGGGTATCTCCAGCTGGAGACTGCCTCCGGCATGATGAACAAGAAGGGCAGCAATTTCTGGAGCGAGAACTCCTTCATCTTCAGCAAAGACTCGCTGAACGCCCAGATGGCAGAGATCGCCGACTACATCAAGGGCCGGATCGACGCCATCAAGCAGCAGAGGAGCACTCCCCAGACGACCACGGTCATCCAGCAGACCGCCGCTCCCTCCGCCGCCGACGAGCTGAAGAAGTTCAAGGAGCTCCTGGACATGGGCGCCATCTCCCAGGAGGAGTATGACGCCAAGAAAAAGCAACTGCTGGGGCTGTGACGCCCCCGGCCTTTCGGGGCGCTTCCCCGCCAAACAGCACAAAACCAGGCGTCCGCGTGATGCGGGCGCCTGGCTTTTTCCGTTCTTCCGTTATAGCTGCCGGCCCTTTTCCTTTTTCAGCTGGCGGATGTCCTCCCCCACAAAGGGCAGCAGGGTGTACTCCCCCTCGATCCGGGAGGCGATCTGGGGCGAGTACCGCTGGCTGATCTTCTCCGGGGTCAGGTTGGTGCTGATGATGGTGCTCCGCCGCTCCAGAAGCCGGGTGTTGACGATCTGGTACAGGGCGCTCTGGACAAAGGCGGTGGTCATCTCGGACCCCAGGTCGTCCAGGATCAGCAGGTCGCAGTTCAGCACCCGCTCCACATGGTCGTCGGCCTCCTCCTCCCGGTCGAACTTCTGGCTCTCAAACTGGGCGAAGATGTGTCCGGCGGTGTCGTACACCACGGAGCGGCCTATTTCGCTGACCTCCCGGGCAATGGCGGCGGACAGGTGGGTCTTTCCCAGCCCCGGCGCACCGAAGAGCAGGAGGTTCGCCGGCCGCTTCCCGAACTGATGGGCAAAGTCCGCGCAGATGTCATAGACCGTCTCCATATGCTCCCGCACGGACATGCCGCAGTCCGGGTTGTACCGGTCCGGGTACCACTCTGTGGAAAACGTGTCAAAGCTCTGCTGCCCCAGGTCCAGCATCCGGGAGAGCTCCCGCTGCTGCTCCCGGGCATAGTAGGCCCGCAGGCAGCGGCACACCCGGCCGTCCCGGTATCCGGTGTCCCCGCACAGGGGGCAGACCGGTGTCTCCTCCAGGGCGTCCTCCGGCAGGCCCATCTTCTGCAGCAGCTCCCGCTTTTCCGCCTGGAGGCTCAGGTTTTCGTCCCGCAGCACCGCCACCGCGGAGGTGGGATCGGTCCCCCGGCGCAGGGCGCTGGTAATGATGCGGCTCATGGTGGAGCGGAGCTGGCTGTCGATCTCCCGCAGCCGGGGCTGGCGGGCGAAGATCCGTTCCCGCCGCTGCTGAAACTGCTCCTGCCGCCGCTGGCGGTCCTCCTGAAACCGCTGGAGGGCCTGGCGCATCACCTTGCCGTCATATGCCACTGCCCATCACCTCCTGTTTCGATGCAGGTCCTGCATATACCTGCGCATCTCCGAATCCCCGCCGCCGGCGGGGCGCTCCTCCGCCCTGCGGGCCGACGGACGGTCCTGGGTCTGGATCTCCTCCACCGTGTGGAGGCCCGCCTCGTGCCACTTTTTCAGGATGCCGTTGCAGTAGGCCCACCGGAGCTCGTGGCACTTGAGCACCGTCTTATCACAGGCCAGGGCCACAGCCTCCGGCGAAAAGCCCATCTCCTGCCAGGAGAGCAGGTACTTCTCCTCCGACGGCACCGGGGCCCGGTCTCCCAGCCCCAGGGCCCGCATGTACCGGGGCAGCAGCTCCTCCTGCCTGGCGCACCGCTTCAGATAGGCGGCCGCGGCCTCCTGGGTGTCAATCCCCATCCGGGCCCAGGCGTAGCCCTCCTTCTCGATCTGCTTCATGCCGGGGCGGCGTCCCTCTCCGAACCGGCGGCGCACCCGCTCCGCGCAGTGGCCCACCAGCAGGAAGATCACGTCCGCCGGCAGGCCCAGGTAGTCGTTCAGGCCCAGCAGCACCGACACGTCCGCAGTGGTGAGGCGCTTGCCCAGCTTCTCCTCCACCGCCTTCACCAGGCCCCGGAACTCCCCGCTCTCCTCCAGCCGCCCGGCCACGTCGGCCCGCTGGTAGACGGGCCGCTCCTCCGCCGGGGCGGGGGGCGGCTCCACCGGGGCGATCAGCCCCAGCTCCCGCAGGGCGGCCTCCGCCGCCTCGATGCGGCCGCGGTCCCACCGCAGCTCTCCCGCCAGGGAGCGGGGCGGTACGCTGCCCTGCCGGCGCAGCAGGGCAAGGTACAGCAGGGCGGCGTCACCATCGCCCCGCTCCAGCAGCTTCCGCACTGCGGCGCCGGACAGGGTAACCCCCTCGTCCCCGGTATGTACCAGACAGCTGGGCATCCGTCGCCCTCCTCTCCTCTCAGATTTTCTTTATTCTACACGATTTTCCCCCGCAGGACAAGCCCCTGCAAAAGACCTGCCCTGCGGACTTCCCCGCCGCCCGGTGGCCCCGCGGGAGGCGGGCCGCCTTCTTTTCCCCCTTTTTGTCCCCTGAAAAATGTGAATTTTTTCAAAACGCGCCAATTTTTCTGTGGCGCAGCCCTGTCTCCTATGATATACTAAATTTTACGAGCCTCGGCGGCGTCTGTCCGCCGCCGGAAATCAACAGATGAGGGGGAAGCAGTTATGGCAAACCGCGTGGTCATCGACATCTGCGGGGAGGAGTACACCTTGGTTGCGGAGGAGTCCCCTTCCTATATGCAGCGGGTGGGATCCTATGTGGACGGGAAGATCAGGGAGGTCCTGGACAGCTCCAAGGTGGGCCGTACGGACGCCGCCGTCCTCACCGCCGTGAATATCACCGATGAGCTGTTCAAGGCCCAGGCGGAGGCAGACCAGCTCCGCCGTCAGATCAAAGAATATCTGGACCAGGCCAGCAAGGCCCAGAGCGAGGCCAGCGAGCTGAAGCGGGAGGTCTTCCGCCTCCAGCAGAAGCTGGACGCCCAGAACAAGAACCGGGGATGAGACCGGAACTGCTTGCCCCCGCCGGGTCTCCCGAGGCGCTGCGGGCCGCGGTGCAAAACGGCGCGGACGCGGTCTATCTGGGCTGGGGGGCCTTCAACGCCCGCCGGGGGGCCAAGAACTTCTCCGATGAGGAGTTCGCCGCCGCCCTGGCCTATTGCCATGAGCGGGGCGTCCGGGTCTTTCTGACCCTGAACACCCTGGTGACGGACCGGGAGCTGCCGGCGGCCCTGGAGACCGCCCGACAGGCCAGCCGCCTGGGGGTGGACGCGGTGCTGGTGCAGGACTGGGGCCTCTTCGACCTGCTGCGCCGCGCCCTGCCGGACCTGCCCCTCCACGCCAGCACCCAGATGAGCCTCTTCACCTCCGGCGGCGCCCAAGAGATCGCCGCCGACGGCTGTGAGCGGGTGGTCATCGCCCGGGAGTGCTCCGCAGAGGACACCCGGACCATCTGCGAGAACTGCCCCGTGGAGGTGGAGGTCTTCGCCCACGGGGCTCTGTGCATGTGCTACTCCGGCCAGTGCGAGATGAGCGCCCTCATCGGGGGCCGCTCCGGCAACCGGGGCCGGTGCGCCCAGCCCTGCCGCCTGCCCTACGGGGTCAACGGCCCTGCCAAAAACACCTATCCCCTGAGTCTGAAGGACAGCTGTCTGGCGGACCGGCTGGGAGAGATGTCTGACATGGGCGTGGCCTGCGTGAAGCTGGAGGGCCGCATGAAACGGCCGGAGTATGTGGCCGTCATCACCCGCATCTACGCCCGCCTGCTGGAGGAGGGCCGCTCCCCCACCAGCCAGGAGCTGGCGGAGCTGGAGCAGGCCTTTTCCCGGTCCGGCTTCACCGACTGGTACTGGCAGGGACGCCGCGGCGCCGCCATGTTCGGCACCCGGCCGGAGAACGCCCCGGATCCCAGGGAGCTGTTCGACGAGGCCCGCCGGGCCTATGAAAAGGACAGCCTGCGGACGGTGCCGGTGGACCTCTCCTGCTCCGTCACGGCGGGGGCGCCCTGCACCCTGACGGCATCGGACCGGGACGGCCACAGCGTCACGGTCACCGGCCCGGTGCCGGAGGCCGCCC
>CAMMCS010000151.1 GCA_946494635.1 uncultured Oscillibacter sp.
GCACCGATACGCCGACCCCCGTCGCGCGCGGAGGGCCACTGCACCGGAGCGCGCTAAGCGCTTTTCTCTTTGGACCGTGCACGGCCCGTTTCTCTTTTGGCAAGACAAAAGAGAAATGGGGGGTGCATCCCCGCTGGACAAGCCCCCCTGGCGGGAGCCAGCCCCCCCCGTGGCCGCCGGACGGCGGCCCGCATCACTCCCGGGAGTGTGCCCCAAAAACAGAGGCCCCTCCCCTTTATTTTTCCTCAAACACAGAGACGTACACCGTCCCGGTGACCTCAAACCCCAGCTTGGCCTTCACCTGATAGGACCCGAAGGCCTTGATGGGCTCGTCCAGCACCAGCTTCTGCTTGGGGATGTCCAGGCCGAACTGGTCCTTCAGCCCGTCGGAGATCTCCTTGGTGGTGACGGCGCCGAACAGCCGCCCGCCGTTGCCGGCCTTGGCGGTGAGCTTCACCATGCACTCCTTCAGCTTCTCGGCGGTGGCCTCCGCCTCCGCCTTCTGCCGGGCCTCCTCGGCCTTGCGGGCCTTCTCCTTCAGGTTCATGGTGTTGATGGCGTCCGCCGTGGCGGCGATGGCCAGCTTCCGGGGCAGGAGGAAGTTGCGGGCATAGCCCTCGGACACCTCCACCATCTGGCCCTTCTTGCCCTGGCCCTTCACGTCCTGCTGTAAAATCACTTTCATGGGAAATTGTCTCCTTCTGTTCTCTTCGGCAGACGTCCGCCTGCGGTCTTATTTTTCAAAATACGCGTCGATGGCCTCCAGCAGGCGGGTCTTCACCGTCTCCACGTCCGTGTTCTCCACCCGGCCGCCGGCGGTGGTGGAGTTGCCGCCGCCGCCCAGGGCCTCCAGGATCACCTGGACGTTCACCTCCCCCAGGGAGCGGGCGGACATCTGCACATCCTCCCCGCTGGGGAACACCACGAAGGACGCCTTCACGCCCTTCAGCCCCAGCAGCTCGTCCGCCGCCTGGGCCGCCGTCACCCGGTCCACGCCCTCCCGGTCGATGGCCGCCACGGCGATGTCCGCCCGGTACAGCTCCGCCCGGCGGATGATGTCGTAGCGGGACACCATCTCGTGGAGGTCGCTCTGGAACAGGCGCTGGACGTCGGTGGTGTCGGCCCCGGCCCGGCGGAGGAAGGCCGCCGCCTCAAAGGTCCGGCCGCCGGTGCGCAGGGTGAAGTGCTTGGTGTCCAGCACGATGCCGGCCAGCAGGGCCTCCGCCTCCTCCCGCAGGAGGTCGGCGGGCTCCACCAGGTACTGCAGCAGCTCCGTCACCAGCTCGCTGGCGGAGGAGGCGTAGGGCTCGTGGAAGCTGAAGGCGGCGTTTTCGATGTAGCTGGCCGCCCGGCGGTGATGGTCGATCACCGCCACCCGGTTGCTGGACTCCAGCATCTGGGGGCACTCCACCATGTCCGGGCGGTTGGTGTCCACCACGATCACCAGGGCGCCGGGGCGCATTTTCAAAAACGCGTCAGACCCGGAGAGGAAGACCCCCTCGTACTCCGGCACGCCCCGGAGCTTGGAGAGCACGGCCCCGGCGGCGTTGCGCTCCAGGTCAATGACGATCTGGGCCCGCTTGCCCCGCTTGCGGGCGATGCAGCACAGGCCCGCCGCGGCGCCCACGGCGTCCATGTCCGCAAAGCTGTGGCCCATGATATAAATTTCCGAGGCGTCGGCCACCAGCTCGCTCAGGGCGCTGGCCATGACCCGGGATTTCACCTTGGTCCGCTTTTCCGTGGATTTGCTGCGGCCGCCGTAGAAGGCGAAGTCCACCTTCCCCCGGACCACCGCCTGGTCGCCGCCCCGGCTCAGGGCCATCTCCAGGGACAGGCTGGCGTTCTTGTACAGCTCCGCCATGGCGTCGGCGTCCTTGCCGATGCCGATGGAGAGGGTGGGGCACACGTCCCCCACCTTGATCTCCCGGATGGCGTCCAGGATGGAGAACTTCTCCTCCACAAAGTGGTCGTAGTGGCACTCCTCAAAGATGAAGAGGTAGTGGTCCCGCTCGGTCTTCAGCAGCAGCCCGTCGGCAAAGGCGGCCCACTGGTTCAGCTTCTCGTCGATCTGGGCCAGCACGGCGCTGCGCTGCGTGTCGGCGCAGGCCTTCATCAGGTCCTCGTAGTTGTCCACCATCAAAATGGCCAGCACCGGCCGGGTGGTGGTGTACCGCTCCCGCAGCTCGTCGGCCTCCGTGGTGTCCACCCAGTAGGTGGTGGCCACAAGGTTCTGCTCCGTCCCCTTGCCCCTGGCCCGCACCAGGCTGCCGTAGACCCGGAACCGGCGGCTGTTCATGATGACCCGGTCCGGGCACTCCTGCTTCCCCTCCAGCAGCCACTGGACGGGGAACTCCGGCACCGCCTCCTCCACCTTCATCTCAAACAGGTGCTCCCGCACGCCGGCCAGCTGGAGGAAGTGCTCATTGCTCCAGATGACCTCGCCGGTATCCGGCCGGAACACCATGATGGGCAGGGGGGAGTTGATGAGGGTGGACTTGCTGGCGGTGTCCACGCTGCCGGTGACGGAGTCGATATACTGCAGGATATTCTGCCGGCGCTTGAAGTTGCGCTTGGTGAAATAGACATACAGCGCCCCCGTGCAGGCGATCTCCACCAGGCCCAGGGGCAGGCTCACCGTGGCGGCAGCCGCGGCGAAGATGACCATGCACAGAAAGTAGAGCTTCAGATTGGGCTCCAGCAGGCGGGAGAGCTTTTTATTGTTCATGTCATCGGTCTCCTTCAGGGCCCCGGGCTTCTCCGGGGCCTCCATACCTGGAAGATAGTATACCAGCTTTCCGGCGGAGAAGCAACTGTTAAAACACCAGGCGGACCGGATTCCGGCCCGCCCGAGGCATATGATTCCGGCTCCCCGCCGCCCGCCCTTTCCCGGGCGGCCCTTCCGGCCGCGCCCCTCCGCCGGGCGCGCTCAGCAGTTCTCCGCCGTGAGGATGACGGTCTCCCCGTAATACCGCTCCCGGGAGGGGCGGCGGTGCTCCACCACCGTGTCGAACAGCAGCTCCAGGGCCTTGCGGCTCTGGTAGGCCAGATCCTGGTCGATGACAAAGTCCAGCCGGCCCTGGCGCAGGAAGGTGGCGGTCTCCGGGCTGTTGTCGTGGGCCAGGACCCGCACCTCCCCGGTCCTTCCCGCCCGGGAAATGGCCTCCATGCAGGCGGGGACGGAGCGGTTGGCCATATAGATATACCTCAGGTCCGGCTCCTCCGCCAGGGCAGAGGAGACCGCGGAGAAGGTCTCGTCGTAGTCGTCATGGGTCTCCGCCACCAGGCAGTCCTCCCGGCGGAAGCCGCTCTCCCCCAGCCGCTCCAGGAAGCCGTCCGTCCGGCCCTGGTGGTCGGAGTAGCCGGCGTCCGCGTAGACCAGCAGCAGCCGGTCCCCGGGGCGGAGGAATTTGGCCGCGATCTCCCCGGCCACCCGGCCGGCGTGGTGGGCGTCCTCCCCCACAAAGCACAGCCGCTTTCCCCTGGCGATGTCGGAGTTGAAGGTCACCACCGGCACCCGGCGCCGCTCCAGCTCCTCCAGCTTCTCCCGCACGGGGGGGCAGTCCGCCGCGCACAGGGCGATGCCCTGGACCGTTCCGGACAGCTCCTCCAGCAGGCGCAGGCACGCGGCCGTGTCCCCCTGGCGGTAGGGGTGGACGCTGACCGTCACGTTGTAGTCCTGCCTGGCCCGGCGGAACTTCTCCACGCCGGCGGCCATCCCCTCGCCCACATAGCTCTCCCACGCGGGCTGGATAATGGCGAAGTGCCGGTGGAGCCCGCTGGTGGCCAGGGCGCTGGCCATCCGGTTGGGATGGTAGTCCATCTCCTCCATGACCTCCAGGATCCGCTGGCGGACCTCCTCCTTCACATAGGGGCGGTTGTGGAGCACCCGGTCCACCGTCCCGATGGACACCCCCGCCCGCTCTGCGATCATCTTGATGGTGGCCCGCATGCCTGCTCTCTCCCCTCCTGGCCGGGCCGATTTTTCCCGGCCATTCTGCGTTTTTGCAAAAAAATGTGTACAAATGCCTCTGTGCGTGCTATACTATAGCAGAATAGTCCGCGCCGGCCCGGCGGAGCGCCGCCCTGAGAGGTGCGCCTTCTCCGGTGCCCGGGCGCTTTTGGGCGTGCTGCCGCAGCGCGGCGCGGTTCACAGCCGCTTGTACCGCAATATTATAGCAAATTGCGGCGCGGGAAGCAACTCTTTTGTGCAGATTCCTCTCCCGCCCCCCTGCGGCCCTCTCTCGTATTTCACCGGAGCTGAGTGCTTTCCGCCCCGGTCAAATAAAAAACCCATATGGCATTGCACGGGATGACGTGACTGAACCCCTGCCGGCGAAACGGGGCCGGGCAGGCGACGGGCGTCTCTTCTTTGCGCGCGCATTTTCCCGCCGGGGCGGACGGTTTCCCCGGCGGGCCCGCGGCTTGCCCTGCGGCAGGCTGTCCGCCGCAGAGGGTACGCCCGTTCCGGTACGCGGCGGCGGAGACCCGCCCCGTGAAACACGCCGCGCCCGCTGCCATAGGGGATGCTACATATTTTGAAAAAAGGAGAATCATCATCACTATGGCAGAAAAACTGAAAATTATCCCCCTGGGCGGCCTCAACGAGATCGGAAAGAACATGACCGCCTATGAGTACGGCGGCGAGATCATCGTGGTGGACTGCGGCATGGCCTTCCCCGGGGACGACATGTACGGCATTGACTGCATCATCCCCGACGTCACCTACCTCATCAAGAACCGCTCCCGGATCCGGGGGCTGTTCATCACCCACGGCCACGAGGACCATGTGGGCGCCATCCCCTATGTGCTCAAGCAGGTGAACATGCCCATCTACTGCACCCGGTTCACCGCCGGCCTCATCAAGCTGAAGCTGGAGG
>CAMMCS010000152.1 GCA_946494635.1 uncultured Oscillibacter sp.
CCCCATCCTGGAGTGCAGCCATCTGGGCATCGACTTCGGCGGCCTGCGGGCGGTGAATGACTTCAACCTCACCATCGGCCGGACGGAGATCGCCGGTCTCATCGGCCCCAACGGCGCCGGCAAGACCACCATCTTCAACCTGCTGACCAAGGTGTACCAGCCCACCCGGGGCACCATCCTGCTGGACGGGCTGGACACCTCCGGCAAAACCACCGCCCAGATCAACCGGATGGGCATTGCCCGAACCTTCCAGAATATCCGGCTGTTTAACAACCTCACCGTGGAGGACAATGTGAAGGTGGGGCTCCACAACCAGGAGCATTACTCCGCCCTCGCCGGCGTGCTGCGGCTGCCTCAGTACTGGAAGCGGGAAAAAGCCGCCCACGAGCGGGCCTTGGAGCTGCTCTCCCTCTTCAATATGGAGCATCTGGCAGACCACCAGGCGGGCTCCCTTCCCTACGGCGCTCAGCGGCGGCTGGAGATCGTCCGGGCCCTGGCCACCAACCCCTCCCTCCTGCTGCTGGATGAGCCGGCGGCGGGCATGAACCCCTCCGAGACGGCGGAGCTGATGGAGAACATCGTCAAGATCCGGGACACCTTCCAGATCGCCGTCATGCTGATCGAGCACGACATGAAGCTGGTCATGAGCATCTGCGAGGGCATCTGCGTCCTGAACTTCGGCCAGGTCATCGCCAAGGGCACGGCTGAGGAGATCCAGTCCAACCCCGCCGTCATCGAGGCGTACCTCGGCAAGCAGAAGGAGGCGTGACCATGGAAGCGATTCTGAAAGTCAGCGATATCAACGTCTATTACGGCGCCATCCACGCTATCAAGGGGATTTCCTTCGAGGTGCATCCCGGTGAAATCGTCACTCTGATCGGCGCCAACGGCGCCGGGAAATCCACCACGCTTCAGACTGTCTCCGGGCTGCTCCACTCCCGCACCGGCTCCATTGAGTTCCTTGGAGAGAGCCTGATGGGCGTCCCCGCCCACAAGATCGTGGCCAAGGGGCTGGCCCAGGTACCGGAGGGCCGCCGGGTCTTTCTTCAGATGTCCGTGGAGGAAAACCTGCAAATGGGCGCCTATACCCGGTTTGGCGGCGGCATTGACGAGGATTTGGAAAAGGTCTACACCTATTTCCCCCGTCTGATGGAACGGCGGCGGCAGGTCGCCGGCACCCTCTCCGGCGGCGAGCAGCAGATGCTGGCCATGGGCCGCGCTCTGATGAGCCGCCCCAAGCTGCTGATGCTGGATGAGCCCTCCATGGGGCTGGCACCCATTCTGGTGGAGCAGATCTTTGAGATCATCCGGACCCTGCATCAGGCCGGCACCACCATCCTGCTGGTGGAGCAGAACGCCCAGGCGGCCCTGAACATCGCCGATCGGGGCTATGTTCTGGAAACCGGCAAGATCGTCACCTCCGGCACCGGCGCGGAGCTGCTGGCAAGCCCGGAGATCAAGCGGGCCTATCTGGGGGGCTGAACTCGAAAAAGGAGCGCGGATGCGCTCCTTTTTTCATTGCAATCCGCCGGGGATGTGGTATACTGCTGTCATGACAGAAAGGAGGCATCTCCATGCGGGCAGAAGAACGGCGGCAGGCCATTCGGGAGTTTTTGCAGCAGGCACGGCAGCCTGTCAGCGCCGGGGCGCTGGCGGCCCGGTATTCCGTCAGCCGGCAGATCATCGTGGGGGACATCGCCCTGCTGCGGGCAGCGGGGGCAGACATCTCCGCCACACCCCGGGGCTATGTGATCCTGCGGGAGACCTCCGGCCTTGTGCGGCAGGTGGCTGTCCAGCACGACGCCGCCGGCATGGAGGCGGAGCTGAACGCTATGGTGGACCAGGGCTGCACAGTATTGGACGTGATCGTGGAGCATCCCATCTATGGTCAGCTGACGGGGCCCCTTCAGCTGGCCAGCCGGTATGATGTGGCGCAGTTCCTCGCCCGCTGCGGCCAGCCGGACGCCCGCCCCCTGTCCGAGCTGACAGAGGGCATCCACCTCCACACCCTCTCCTGCCCCGATGAGGCGGCCTTTGAGCGGGTCCGGCAGGAGCTGCGGCGGCTGGGCGTCCTGCTGGAGGGCTGACCGGCTGAAAAAAGCGGTTGACAGATGGTGGCTTTTTGTGTATGATACGGTTTACAGGTGTCAAGACACCTGTAAACCGTATTTTGATTCTACAGAAAAAGCAGGTGTCTCCCATGGAACGGTTCAAAGGCTTCCTCAAGCGCAAAAATATTGTCATCTCCGCACGCCGGTACGGCATTGACGCCCTGGGCGCCATGGCCCAGGGGCTTTTCTGCTCCCTGCTGATCGGCACGATCCTCAATACCATCGGCACTCAATTCCATATCGGCTTCCTCACCGCCCAGCTCATCACCATCAACGGCGTGGGGTACACCATCGGGGGACTGGCCTCCTTTATGAGCGGGTCCGCCATGGCGGTGGCCATTGGCTACGCCCTCCAGGCGCCGCCTCTGGTGCTGTTCTCCCTGGTGACCGTGGGCTACGCCTGCAACGCCCTGGGCGGCGCCGGCGGACCGCTGGCGGTGCTGTTCGTGGCCATCATCGCCGCGGAGGTCGGCAAGGCCGTCAGCAAGGAGACCAAGGTGGACATCCTGGTGACGCCCATCGTCACCATCCTCATCGGCGTGGGGGCCGCCTGGGTCATCGCGCCCCCCATCGGCGGGGCGGCCAGCGCCTTCGGCCAGCTGATCATGCGGACCACGGAGCTCCAGCCCTTCTGGATGGGGATGCTGGTGTCCGTGCTGGTGGGCATCGCCCTGACGCTGCCCATCTCCTCCGCCGCCATCTGCTCCGTGCTGGGGCTGACGGGCCTGGCGGGCGGCGCCGCCGTGGCCGGCTGCTGCGCCAACATGGTGGGCTTCGCGGTGCTGAGCTTCCGGGAGAACCGCTGGGGCGGGCTGGTGAGCCAGGGCATCGGCACCTCCATGCTGCAGATGCCCAACATCGTGAAGAATCCCCGCATCTGGCTGCCGGCCATCCTCACCTCTGCCGTTACCGGGCCACTGGCCACCTGCTTTTTCAAGTTGGAGATGAACGGGGACCCCATCAACTCCGGCATGGGCACCTGCGGCCTGTGCGGCCAGCTGGGGGTCTGGACCGGCTGGGTCAGCCCCAGCGACGCGGCTCTGGCCAACGGCGCCGCCGCCATCGTTCCCACCGCCTTTGACTGGGCGGGGCTAATCCTGATCTCCTTTGTCCTTCCCGCCGTCCTCACCTGGCTCTTCGGCCTGTTCTTCCGGAAGATCGGCTGGATCAAGCCGGGAGACCTGACGCTGCCCCAGTAAAAGAACCGCCCGGACCGCGATGGGGTCCGGGCGGTTTTTACTTGTTCAGGCCAAGGAACAGGAGGCAGCCGGTGAGGAAGAGGGAGCCGTTCCGTATTGCGGGCAACTCCATCATCCCATAATACCAGTCCCGCAGGATCGGGTACAGGGCGTTGCCTGAAAACGGCACCATCGTCCACAGGACATAATGGGCCAGGAGCAGCACTCCCAGGACGGCCAGCATCTGCCGCAGCCACTTGGGCTGTAAGCGGATGTCCCCCCACAGGGAAATGGCGGACAGCAGAAACACCCCCGCCGCGGTATATACAAAGAGCGCCCCGGTGACGCCGTAGACATAACTGGGCCAGAGGATGAACTGCTTCCGCGCCAGCTCCGCCAGATACGGCGCCAGCGTCAGCTCCAGTGCGATCCACACCAGAAATGCCAGGATGCAGGCAGCTGCGCAGACGATGTACCGCCGCTGGAACCGGGCGTAGGGCAGGGTGGCCTGCTCCGGGCCGTAGATCAGTTCCCGGACATCGGCATTCAGAGCCTCCGCCAGGGCGGTCAGGGTCTCGATATCCGGCTGGGTCTTTCCGGTCTCCCAGGAGGACACCGCCTGCCGGGTCACATGGAGCCGCTCCGCCAGGGCGTCCTGCGTCAGCGCCGCCCGCTGGCGCAGCTGTTTCAAATTCCTGCCTACCACATTCATCGTCTCGCCTCCTGAGCCCAGCATACCATAAATCCGTTCATTTTGTCACGCAAGAAACTGTTGCGCCGCCGCAGGGCCTTGCGGCGGGCTCCTGGATATGGTATGGTTAGGGTATCTGAGATCACATACAGGAGGGACGTTTATGGAATACCGGAAATTCGGAGACACCTATATCGTCCGCATGGATCCGGGCGAGGAGATCCTGGGCCAGTTGCGGGTTTTTGCAGAAGCGGAGCAGGTCAAGCTGGCCTCCGTCACCGCCCTGGGCGCCGTGAAGGATTTCACCGTGGGCGTGTTCGACACCGGCGCCAAGGTATACAAGTCCAACCGCTTCCAGGGGGTCTATGAGATCGTCTCCCTGGTGGGCACCATCAACACCATGGACGGCGCATTTTACTGCCACCTCCACATGTGCGCCGCCGACCAGGAGGGCCGCGCCTTCGGCGGGCATTTGAACGAGGCTGTCATCAGCGCCACCTGCGAGCTGGTGATCTCCTGCCTGCCGGGCCGGACGGACCGGGTGTTCAGCGATGAGGTGGGCCTGAACCTGATCGCCTTCTGAACAGGCAAAAGCAAGACCGGAGAACGCTGTTCCCCGGTCTCGTTTTCTTTATCCAAACGCGCCCTCCGCGTGGTCCCGCAGGGGCAGCTCCTGAAAGATGGACGCCTCCACCGCCTCGTACTCCGCCGGCGTCCGGAGGCGGCGCATCTTCTTGTCATGGCGCTCGCCCCCCTCGAACAGGTGGATCAGGAAGAACCAGACCTCCTTCATCCGCTGGGCCGCCGGGCCCACCTGGCCGTAGAAGTCCTGGTAGGACTGGTACAGCGTCCGGGTGAAATCCTGGATCTCCTGCCGGGTGGC
>CAMMCS010000153.1 GCA_946494635.1 uncultured Oscillibacter sp.
CCAGCGTCGCGGGGACGTAGGCGATGTCCCGCTCCACCTCCAGCGCCCCGTCCCGGAAGGTGCCCGCATTGTACTGCGGCAGGCCGGTCTTGCTGTCGTGGCGGCCGAAGATCAGCCGGACCGGGCCGGGGCCCTCAGCCTCCACCGCCGCCGGGTGTCCGCCGACGTAAGTGCCGACCGGGACCTCGTACACCGTACCGTCTGCCGCCAGACAGTAAAAGGTCATGCCGGTGGTCCACTCCGCGATCTCCCAGGCCAGCTCTGTGGTGCCGTCCCCGTCCAGGTCCAGGGCCACCGGGTCGAACCGGGCGTGGAGCATCCGCAGCGTCCCGTCGGCGTCGAACCAGTAGTAGTCATGGGAGTAGATATCCTGGGCGCCGGCGTACCGCAGCAGGAAGCCGGACTTCCCCAGCACCCCGTCAAAGGGGGTGAGTGTGGGGTTGGCCACGAAGGCGGAGGGATTCCCCTCGCCGTTGTAGCACCGGACGAACCGGATCCAGCCCTCTCCCGGGCGCGTAAAAGCGCCATCAATCTGGCTCTCCGCCGTGGCGTAGAGCCGGATGATGGTGCCGTCTTGTAATGTACACTCCGCCAGGATGGTCTCCATCTCCGCCGGGTCCACCGGGTCCAGGATGCCGTCACCAATCTGGGATGAATTGGCGGCCACCAGGGTATCCACCGGCTCCAGATCCGACAGGGGGATGATCTGGACGGGGGGAGATTCCTCGTAATGAACGGTCTCATCCTCCAGGGACTGGGGGGGAGCGTCCGTATCCTCCGCTGCTGAGGTCGCGGCGGCGAACATCGTCAAAGCGGTGGTCAGCAGCAGGCAAAGCAGCGCCGGCCAGCGGGTTCGCGTCATATTTATGTACGCCTCCTTGGGCGGCCCATGCCGCCGGCGTCTTCAAACACGCAGGTTACTGATAGCGGAACTGACGGCCAGCGTACTGATCCACACAGTTCAAAAACAGCTCATGGCTGCGGAACTCCAACAGCTCGCAGCCCTCCTCCTCGTGGAAGGAGACAATGCGCCGCTTGGTGTCCACCCACATGCGCCAGAGTGTGGCGGCAGTCTGATTCTGCTCCATGGAAAAGGCCTCCTTTGCTGTCAAGCATTGCTTCATACCTATAAGACGATTTTACGGCGGGTTTTGTTTCACAAAATCCGGAGAAATTTTTCTGCCGCCGGAACGCCTCATACTGCCGAAGCGACATCTGCCAAAAAGGACTCCCAGGCCTCCGGGTGATCTACATAGTACCTGGGGCAGATTTTGCCGGTTACGTCGTAGTGGCGGATCACATCCTCCATAGGGTCCAGGCCGAACTCCCGGCACAGCCAGGCGGTCAGCTCCACGGTCCGGCGGTAGGAGGCGTCAGAGAAGGCCCCGGTCTCGTCGGGGTGGCAAACCTCAATGGCCACTGTGTCGGCGTTGCGGATGTTGGAGGCGTAAGCGATCTCCGTCAGGGGGATGCACTGGAGCACCTCCCCCTCCAGCCCCACGATGAAGTGGGAACTGGCGTAGGTCCCCTCCTCTCCGGAGGAGAGGGACTCAAAGTAGTTGCGGTTGGCCTGGGCCGTGGTATTGGGGTTGCCCACATAGTGTATTACCACGCCGTCGATTTTTTCCAGGGGGGTGCCGGGCCGGGACCAGGGATTCACCGTCAGGAAATCCTGCTGGACATAGTCCGGCACCGCCACATCCTCCCCCGGAAGGCCCCGGCTGGCCCACAGCCAGATCCCGAGGCCCGCCAGGGCGAAGACCGCGGCCAGGCACAGCGCGACGAACCGGAGGTTCAGATGCCGCCGCCGGGTTCTGACGCGGCTCATGCGGGAGACACCGCCGCAGAACCCGCAGCGCCGAAGACCGTGACAGCCTCTCTGCCGGATGTGTCGTACACCACGTCCTCATAGTCCTCCGGATACAGCTCCCGCCGCGTCACCAGATCCGCGTCCGTCACAAGGCCCAGCCGCTTCAGGCAGGCCACGGTCTCTGTCATGTCGGGATTGACAACGATGGAGATATAGTCGCGCCCCTCGCCGTCCGGGCCCTCGAAGGACAGGCCCAAGTCCAGGGCGTAATCACTGCCGCTGTCCACGGCGAACCAGTCGTAGGTGCCCCAGTTTCCGGCCCTCAGATCCCGGCCTACGGCCTCCAGAATGGCGGAGCCCTCCCGGCTGCCCAGATCGTAGCTCTCCATCCGGGCATCCACAAAGAGGCTGCCGCCGGTGACGGCCCAGAAATCATCGTCCAGATGGAGGCGGCGGGACTTCATGGCTTCGCTGTTGACAAACTGGTCCAGCAGATGGTCATAGGTATCCGGCTGGGACAGCCGCTCCCGGGTGATGGGCAGATAGTACCACCGCTCCACCTGGGTGCCGTTGTTCAGGGAATAGATGATGCGCAGGCCTGTATGCGTGGTGTTGGGGTCCGCTTCCTCGGACAGCGTGAAATCACGGCTGTCATCCAGCGCCCGCACATGGGCCTCGCCGGCGATCACCGCCTGGTGGAGGGCCCGGGCCTGCTCCAGCAGGGCGGGATCCTGCCCCGGCGTGAGGGTGTAGGAGTTGTCGGCTGTCCGGATATCCACGGATCGGATCTGGCTGGCCTCCGGCACCCGGCCCGCCACGTTCAGCAGGTCAAAGTGCAGCATGCAGCAGACCAAAACGCAGCCCGCCAGCACCAGCCCCAGGCCCTTCCAGCTGCCCCGGAACACCTTGAGGGACTTGGCCAGCAGCATGGAGGCGCCGTAGTATCCGATGGCCCCCGCCGCCAGCAGGCAGACCACCATGGGGAGGGTGTCATAGTAGCTCCCCTGCTGGAAGCCGTACCAGAACAGGGAATAGAGGAACTGGCCCCCCAGCAGGGCGCAGAGCCCCGCCACGCCGTACCGGAACACCGGCCGCAGCCAGCCAACGGCCACCACGTCGCCGGCGGTCTCGCTGCGGCGGGAACGGTAGAGAACCAGGGCCAGGGCAGCGAGGACCACCCCCGCCACGGCGTAGGCGCCCACCAGCCAGAAGCTTTCCAGGTCCACCCTGGTCAGGAGGTAATCCGTATAGGTCGAGCCGTCCGCGAAGGTCCGCTGCACCTCCTCAAACTGGCCGCTGGCATAGACGTTGTGGGTCAGATACACCGTGGGGGACAGCCACTCTGCCACACCGGTGTAGCTGGTGGAAAAGCCGAAGATGAACCCCTGGGCAAAGGAGGAGATCAGCCAGTCCAGCAGCACCGCCAGGAAGTGGAGCAGGGCATACAGCGCCGGCATGGCAAAGGCGTTGCCGGTGATGAACGCCGCGAAGGTGGCGCTGGAGAAGTAGAAAAAGCTCTCGCCCAGCACCGCCAGCACGGTGACGGCCAGCCCCTTTGCGTCGAAGGCCCCGCCGAACAGGGAGACGATGACGCACAGGACTCCGGTGACCGCGTAGGGGATCAGGGTCATGGTCAGGCCCGAGAGGAAGTTGGTGAAGAACAGCTCCTCCCGCCGGATGGGCAGGGTGTGCATGAGGCCCACGCTGCGGGCGCTGTACAGATAGCTCCACACCGCCAGGGCGCAGAGCGCGGCGTATACCAGGTTGACCACCGGGACGGCGCTGACCGCGCTGTAGTACATCTGGGTGAACTCCGGGGCGGAAACCGCGCCCAGGTTTCCCCGCTGGATCATGTCCAGCAGCACCGCCAGGGGAAACAGGGCCCCGATAAGGGACGCCAGAGCCCACAGCGGCCAGAACCGGGTCAGGTTCTTGCGGAACAGCGTGGCGTTAAAGGACAATGTCTTTGACTGCATAGTCCGCACCTCCCAGCTCATAAATAAAGATCTCCTCCAGCGTCAGGGGCACCGCGTCCACCAGCAGGGGGTTGTAGCGGGCCAAGAGGTCTTCGGCCTCCTGGGCGCCCATCCGCATGATGAGGGTGTGGATCCGGCCGATCCGGCTGGCATGGAGCACCGGAAGTTCCGCCGGAACCTCCGCCATGCCGTCGGGAAACACCACCTGCAGCTTCACCATGTTGTCCTGCAGCTGGGCCAGGGACCGCTCCAGCAGCACTCTGCCGTGGTCCATGATGCCCACGTGGTCACAGACATCCTCCAGCTCCCGCAGGTTGTGGGAGCTGACCAGCACCGTGGTGCCCCGCTGGGCCACGTCCGCCAGCACCAGGGACCACACCTGCCGCCGCATCACCGGGTCCAGGCCGTCCACCGGCTCGTCCAGGATCAGGTAGTCCGGCATGCAGCTGAGCGCCAGCCAGAAGGCCGCCTGCTTCTGCATGCCCTTGGAGAGGCGGCGGATGGGCCGCTTCTCGTCCAGATGGAAGACCTCCTTCAGCCTTTCATACCGCTCCCTGGAGAATTTGGGATAAAACCCCCGGTAAAAGCGCATCATATCCCGGATGGAGGACTGGGTGAAATAATACCAGTCGTCAGGGATGGCGGCGATCCGGGCCTTCAGGGCGGCGTTCTCCCACACATCCTCGCCGTTCAGACGGACGGTGCCTGCATCCTGACGGAAAATGCCGGTCAAATGGCGGATCAGGGTGGATTTTCCGGCTCCGTTGGGGCCCACCAGGCCGTAAACGCTGCCCGCCGGCACCGAGAGCGTGGCGCCGTCCAGCGCCGTAAAGCCGTCGAACCGCTTGACCAGGCTGTTTACTTCAATCATGACGGACACACCTCCCTCACCAGATCCAGCAGCTCCTGCTGGGTCATGCCCAGATACCGGAGCTCCGTAAGAAGCTCCCGGGTCTGGTCCATCAGCTCCGCCCGCCGGGCGGAGTCCGCCGCCCCCCTCTCGGCCGGGGGGGGGGCCCCCCTCGCGGTCGGAG
>CAMMCS010000154.1 GCA_946494635.1 uncultured Oscillibacter sp.
TGCCCCGGTAGAGCATCCCGTCACAGGTGGCGCAGTAGCTGACGCCCCGGCCCAGCAGCTCCGCCTCGCCGGGGAACTTCTTCCCCCGGGTGACGCCTGCCGCCAGCACCACGGCCCAGGCATTGTACATATCCGGCCCCACGCTGACGTACCAGGCGTCTGACATCTGCACCGCGCTGAGGGCCTTGCCGGCCAGGAATTCCGCGCCGGAGCGCTCCGCATGGCGGCGCATGGCGGTCAGCAGCTCCGCGCCGGAGAGGCCGGGCAGCCCCAGATAGTTGTCCACCTGCTCCGCCCGCCAGAGGGGATTTTCCTCCAGCGGATTGGAGACCACCAGCACCCGGCCGCCCCGGGCCCGCACATTCACCGCCGCGGACAGGCCCGCCGGCCCGCCGCCGATTACCAGGACATCATAGGACATAGCTGGATACCTCCTCCCCCAACAGATCCGCCACCAGGCAGGCCACCTCCCGGGACGCCACCTGGTAGTATACCTCGTTGCCGGACCGCTCCGCCGTCACTGCGTTGACCGCCCGCAGCTTCTGCAGATGCTGGGAAATGCAGGATTGGGACATGCCGGTGGCAGACTCGATGCAGCCCACGTTATGGCAGCCGGAGAGCAGCAGGCCATGGACAATCTGCAGCCGGACGGGGTTGGACAGGGCCTTCAGCAAAGAGGCCCGCTCCTCGTAGTCGATCTTCCGCTTCATCTGTCTGCCGCACCTCCCGCTCAAAATTTACAGTATTAGATTATCAGAATATTCTCATTTCAGAAGCGGCATTTGCAACAGATCAAAAATTTTTCCCGGGCATGTCCCAGGATGGAGCAGCAAGTACCCGTTGCTTTTGGACGGGAAGTTTGGTAGAATAGCCGCGAAGCAATGATTCGGCCGCTCTGCCGGAACAGCTTGTCCTTCAGGCACCCTGACAACAGATGGGATGGACAGGCGGGAGCCGGCAGGAATTGGCCCGCCGGCTCCCTATTCAAAAAAGCGGCGGCGCCCCGCCCAGGGGCGGACGCTGCGCGGAAGTAAAAGCTGGGGGGCGGCCTGCCGCTTGGGGTATTCTATGCCGGCCCGGCTGCCTGCGCCACAGGGCCTGACGGCCTGTTTCCTGCGGCCCGGCCGGCGATCAGTTCAGAAAAGAGGGGTTTTTCATGATTAAAATTGCACCGTCCATCCTCTCCGCGGATTTTGCGAATCTGGAGCGGGACATCCAGCGGATCTCCACCGCCGATTATGTCCATGTGGACGTGATGGACGGCATGTTTGTCCCCAACATCACCATCGGCATCCCGGTGGTGAAGTCCATCCGGCCCACCACGCAGCTGCCGCTGGATGTCCACCTGATGATCGTGGAGCCGGTGCGGTATGTGGAGCAGTTCTGCGACGCCGGCGCCGACCTGGTGACGGTTCATGTGGAGTCCGACACGGAGGAGAGGATCCACGAGGCCATCGCCAAAATCCACGCCAAGGGGAAGCGGGCCGGCGTGGTGCTGAAGCCAAAGACCCCCGCGGAGGCAGTCCTTCCCTTCCTTCAGGAGGTGGAGCTGGTGCTGGTGATGACGGTGGAGCCTGGCTTCGGCGGCCAGAAATTTATGGCGGACATGATGCCCAAGGTGACGGCCATCCGCCGGTGGATCGACGAGAAGAACCCCGCCTGCGAGCTGGAGGTGGACGGCGGCGTGGACCCTGTCACCTGCAAGACCTGCATCGCCGCCGGCGCCAACGTCCTGGTGGCCGGCAGCGCCGTGTACAAGGCGGCGGACATCCCCGCCCGCATCGCGGAGCTGCGGGGCTGATCCCCCTCTGATTTTTCCCCCAAAGGAGCATTGTACCGATGGAATATTTTCCCGCGCCTCTTGAAAAGCTGGTGGAGCAGTTTGCCCGGCTGCCGGGCATCGGCAGCAAGTCCGCCCAGCGGCTGGCCTTTTATGTGCTGGATCTGCCGGAGGCGGAGGCCCAGGAGTTTGCCAATGCCATCCTGGACGCCAAGAAAAACGTCACCTGCTGCCCGGTGTGCCAGAACTTCACCGCCGGAGGCCTGTGCCCCATCTGCGCCTCCCCCAAGCGGGACGGCGCCACCATCTGCGTGGTGGCGGACCCCCGGGACGTGGCCGCTATGGAGCGGGCAAGGGAGTACAATGGCCGGTACCATGTGCTCCACGGCGTCATCTCCCCCATGAACCATGTGGGGCCGGACGACCTGGCCATCAAATCCCTGGTGGAGCGGGTGGCCCAGGGGGATGTGAAGGAGGTCATCATGGCCACCAACCCGGACACGGAGGGAGAGGCTACGGCCATGTACATCGCCCGGCTCTTAAAGCCCTTTGACGTGAAGGTGACCCGCCTGGCCTACGGCATCCCCGTGGGCGGGCATCTGGAGTTTGCCGACGACGCCACGCTGATGCGGGCCCTGGAGGGCCGCCGGGAGATCTGAGCGCCCAAATTGCAGACAAAAACGCCGGATGGAGCTCCATCCGGCGTTTTTATGCGTTTAATGCTCCTTGGGCAGGATCAGATTCAGCAGCACTGCCAGAATGGTGGCCACCACCACCGGGGACTGGCCGAAGATCATGGTGAAGCTCTCCGGAAACTGGCTGAGCGCTTCAGACGCCTGGGAGATGCCCACGCCCAACGCAGCGGAGAGGCCCACAATGGTGGTGTTCCGGGCCGTCAGGTCCTGGGAGGCGATGAGCTTCATACCGGTCATGGCGATGGTGGAGAACACCGTCACCGTGGCACCCCCCAGCACGCACTGGGGGATGGTGGTCAGCAGGGCCGCAAACTTGGGGGAGACGCCGGCCAGCAGCAAAAAGCCTCCGGCAATGGCGAATACCGTGCGGTTCACCACCTTGTTGGTGGTGACGATGCCCACGTTTTGGGAGTAGGTGGCCGTGGGCAGGCCGCCCATCAGGGCCGTCAGGATGTTGCTGGCGCCGTAGGCGATGATGCCCCCCTGCAGCTCCCTGTCCGTGGGATCGCGGTCCAGGCCGCCTACGGTGGTGGCGGTGAAATCCCCGATGGCCTGGATGGAGTTGACGGCAAACAGCAGACCGATGGCCACACAGGGCGCCAGCTCAAACCGGACCCCAAAATGCAGCGGCTCCGGCAGGGCAAACCAGGCGGCGCTTCCCACATCGGCGAAGCTCACCATGCCGAAGCACAGCGCCACCGCATAGCCGAACAGCATCCCGATGAGGATGGAGGCCAGCTTGCAGATCCCCCTGGCCTTGTGGTTCAATACCAGCACGGCGGCCAGCGTCAGGGCGGCGATCAGCCAGTTCTGCCAGGAGCCGTATACCAGCGCCTCTGTCAGTCCCTGCTGCTCCACCACAGACGCATAGGTGTTGCCGGTGCCGCCGGCCATGTAGTTGATGGCGGTGGGATACAGCGACAGGCCGATGGTAAACACCACGGTGCCGGTGATCACCGGCGGGAACAGCCGGCGGATCTTCCTGACAAACACACCCACCAGCACGGCCACCACGCCGCCGACGATCATGGCGCCGGCAATGGCCGCAACCCCGCCGCCGGAGGCGGCGATGGCCTGCATGCTGGGCACATAGGCGAAGCTGACGCCCAGAATCACCGGCAGGCCCGAGCCAAACCGTCCGCCTATGGGATAGAGCTGCAGCAGGGTGGACACGGCGGACATCACCAGGGAGGACTGGATCAGCAGCACCTGCTCGGCCTGGCTGAGGCCCACTGCCCCGGCAATGATGATGGGAGGGGTGACGCACCCTACAATCATGGCCACCAGATGCTGCAGGGCCAGAGACAGCGAGGTGCCGAGGGGCGGGATTCCCCGGGGCTGGAACAGCAGCTCCCGGCGGTTGCGAGACTCCATGAGGCAGATCTCCTTTCAGACGGCTTTTCCAAGGGCCTGACTGCGCCGCGCTTGTTATCTCTATGATACCATGATTTCCGGCAAAAGCAAACAAAATTTTTGATGAATCAAAAAATAATTAGGTCGATTCGCAAAAAAGGCGCGCCGCGGAAGCGGCGCGCCTGAGAATTGGCGCTGCACAGGCCGATCTTACAGAACCTTGCTGAGAAAGTCCTGCAGCCGGGCGTTCTGGGGGTGGCCGAAGAGATCGGCGGGTGGGGCCTCCTCCAGGATCTTGCCCTCCGCCATAAAGAGGACCCGGTCTCCCACCTCCCGGGCGAAGCCCATCTCGTGGGTGACCACTGCCATGGTCATGCCCTCCCGGGCCAGTTCCTTCATGACGTCCAGCACCTCGCCCACCATCTCGGGGTCCAGGGCGGAGGTGGGCTCGTCAAAGAGCATCACCTTTGGCCGCATGGCCAGGGCGCGGACAATGGCGATCCGCTGCTTCTGCCCGCCGGAGAGCTGGCTGGGATAGGCGTCGGCCTTGTCCTCCAGCCCCACCCGGCGCAGGAGGGTGGTGGCGGTGTCGTCCGCCTCGGCCTGGCTCATCAGCTTGGTGCGCACCGGAGCCAGGGTGATGTTGCGGCGGATGGTCATATTGTTGAACAGGTTGAAATGCTGAAACACCATGCCCATCTGCTGGCGGATCTTGTCAATATCCGCCTTGGGATTGGTAATCTCCTGCCCCTCAAAGGTGATCGTGCCGGCGGAAGGGGTCTCCAGCAGGTTGAGGCAGCGCAGGAAGGTGGACTTGCCGGAGCCGGAGGGCCCGATGATAACCACCTTTTCCCCGGGATAGATGTGCTGGTCGATATCATCCAGCACCAGATGGTCGCCGAAGGATTTGCTCAGATGCTTAACGTCGATCACTTTGGCGCAGCCTCCTTTCCAGTTTGCCCTGGAGCCAGGTGA
>CAMMCS010000155.1 GCA_946494635.1 uncultured Oscillibacter sp.
TCTGCCACGGCTCCAATGTAGTCAGCGACGGGTCGCCCTCCCGGATGCGCATGGTGCGGCGGATCTCCTTGGGGATGACCACCCGGCCCAGGTCGTCGATGCGCCGCACGATCCCAGTTGCTTTCATTCTCGATTCCTCCCGTGGTTTTCTTGGAAAACATGGTTAGTATCCGCAAAAGAGGGGAAGGTATGCAGGCCGCCGGCTGGTTTTGTTTCCCTGGAAACACAGTGCGCCGTTCACCGGACGCGCGGCCAAGGCGCGGAAGACAGCCCCGGCGCCTCCCGAACTCAGGTGCGGGCCGTGGCCGCTTTTCCCAAAAACCATGCTGAAGCGGCTCCCGTTTTGAGAGCCGCTTCAGTAAGCTTTTTTCTGATTTGATCTTCTCCATCAATGCCGCAGGGCTTCAGGTCCCATTACATGTAGTCTCCGATCTCCGCCGCCGTGTCATAAAAGGCGGCGTAGGCCCGGTATGTCTCATAGATATCCGCTTTGCTGGACAACTCATAGGGGGCGTGCATACTCAGCAGTAGCACACCACAGTCTACCACCTGCATTCCATAGGCGGCGGCAAAGGGGGCGATGGTCCCGCCTCCGCCCAGATCAATTTTTCCGAACTCGCCCACCTGTCAGCAGACGCCGGCTGTGTCTAAAACCTCCCGCAGAAGGGCCAGAAATTCTGCGCTGGCGTCGTTGCAGTCCTTCTTTCCCAGGTGTCCCGCGTACTTGACGAGCACGGGTCCCCGGCCCAGCCGCGCCGCGTTCTTCTTTTCAAACACTTCCGGATGGCTGGGATCATAAGCCAGGGCGACATCCGCTGAAATAAAATAGGACCGCTCCAATGTCTGCCGCAGGGCCTGGGAGCTGTATGTTCCAGCCAGCTCCAGCAACTGAGCGGTCAAATTCTCCATCAACCGGGATTTCATGCCCGTGGCGCCCTGGCTGCCAACCTCCTCCTTATCCACCAGCAGCAGGAGGCTGGTATGCTCCGGGACCTGTGTCCGCAGGATCGCCTGGAGCGCAGTATACGCGCAGACGCGGTCATCCTGTCCATAGGCGACGACCATACTCCGATCCAGCCCCCCGTCTCTGGCCCGGCCCGCAGGAACAATCTCCAGTTCCGCGCTGGTGAGATCCTTTTCCGTCACGCCATACTTTTGGTAGAGAAGCTTCAGAATATACCGACGCGCCGGTTCCCGCTCCTCTCCCTCCAGAGGGATGGACCCGACTAAAATGTTCAGGTCCTCCCCCCCGATGCCCTCAGCCATGGTCTGCCGGGATTGCTGGGCGGAGAGGTGCTTGGGCAGGTCGCTGATGTAAACGACAGGATCCGTCTCCTCCTCGCCGATGGATATGGTCACCCGCTGCCCGCCTTTTTTGACGATCACTCCATGGAGCGCCAGGGGCAGCGCCGCCCACTGGTACTTTTTGACGCCGCCGTAATAGTGGGTTTTCATCAACGCCAGATCGCCCGCCTCGTAGAGGGGATCGGGCCGGAGATCCAGCCGCGGAGAGTCCAAATGAGCGCAAATGATGCGCATTCCCTCCGTCAGCGGCTTCCTGCCAAGAACAAAAAGCGCCGCAACCTTGTTCTGCCGCAAAGTATACAGCCGCTCTCCCGGCTTCAGTGTCCCACCGGAGGGAGGAAACAAATCCATGTTGCAAAAGCCGGCGTCCCGAGCCATTGCCGCCGCCCGGTCCGCTGCTTCCCGTTCCGTTTTACATTGGTCTAAAAACAGTTTGTATTCCTCCGCGAAGGCCATGACAGCCTCCCGGTCACCGCGGCGGTCCCACACAAGAGGGTAATCCGCTTCCCATTCATATCGTGACATCCAATACCTCTCTTTCGATTTGGAGAGGGACGGTCACTGGTTATTCAGCTCCAGCTCGACCTCAAAGCAATATTTACTGGCCTCATAGCTCAGCACCATATACTCGATCAAATTGGCGTGATCGTCATATGCCTTCCGCTCGATCTGCAGCACAGGGCTGTTTTCCGCCAGCCCCAGGCAGTCCGCCACCTCGCCCTTGGCGCCGGCCGCACGGATGATCTGGCGCCCACGCCCCAGGCCGACGCCCAGCTTGTCCCGGTAGATCTGGTAGACCGTCCGCTCCTCTACCTCCGACTTGGTGAATCGCGGAGAGTACTTCCCCGGCAAAAACATGTCCGCACAGGACATGGGGACGCCCTCCACACTGACCACCCGGCGGATAAAAAGGGACTTTGGCCCCAGCTCCCGCCGGATATCCCGGCCGATCCAGTCCGGCGTATCCCGCAGCTCAAAAACAGGCACCTGAACCTGCTTATCCATCTTCAGAGCATTCATGATATTGCTGATGCCGGTCAGGTCCTGCAGAGGGTCCACAAGGGAGGCCCTGCGAACGAAGGTCCCCTTCCCCTGGAGGATCTCCACGATCCCCTCATCCTCCAAGATCTGGACAGCCTTCCTGATGGTGATGAGGCTGACCGAAAAACGGTCGGCCAGTTGGGCGTGGGTCCCGATGCAGCCATGCTCGCCGTACTGGTTGGATAATATTTCCTTACGCAGCTCATTGGCTATCTGAACATACAGAGGCGTGATCACACTTTTGTCGACCATACATTTCTCCCCACACATATGTATAATTTCTTTTCTTAAAGGTACCAAATTATAGGAGAAATGTCAAATCTTGCAGGTGGATTTGCCCGCCATTAAGATGCCATCATTTCTCAACATGGGCCGTGCCCGGCGCGCCATGAGCTGCCAGGACGTCCAGCACCTCTGCCAATGCGGCGAGAAAGCCCCGGACCTGTTCCTCCGTAATGACATAGGGCGGCTTGCAGTAGAGGGTTGCCCCTTGCCGTCCCACCAGATAGCCGCACTCTTCCAATCTGGAGACTGCCGCGGCACAGTCCGCTTCCGCGTGAAATTCCAGCGCGGCAGCCAAGCCAAGCCCACGGGCCTCCCGCATCAGCGGGTGGGCAGACATGGCCTGGAGACCGTCCGTCAGGATCCCGCCAACGGTCCGAATGTGATCCAGAAGGCCATCCTCAAGCTGGCGAAAAACCTCACAGGCCGCGGCGCAGGCCAGCGGGTCGTCGCCGGAGCCGCCGGAGAGGGCCGGCAGAGCGTCGGCCTCCGGCCGCTGCCGGACCAGCAGCGCGGCGATGTGTATGCCGTTGCCCAGAGCCTTGCCCAGCAGCAGCATATCAGGCGCCAGCTTTTCCCTCTGATAGAGATACATCCACCCGGTGCGGCCCATGCCGCTCTGGATCTCATCCAGGATCACCAGCATCCCCTGGCTGTGGACCCACGTTTGAAGCGCGGCGAGATACCCCGGCGGCGGAAGGATCACCCCTGCCCCCTGGCAGGGCTCCACGATCACCGCCGCCGCGCGCTGGGCGGAACCGGAGGCATAGGCCTGCTTGGCCAGCTCCAGGCAGGCAAAGCCACAGTTGCCGCCGGCGGCTCCCACAGGACAGCTGCCGCAGTTGGGATAGGGCAGCAGCAGGACGCCCGGCGCCAGCGGACCGTATCCGGCCTTGCGCTTGTACAGCCCTGAGAGGGAGGCGCTGAGATAGGTGCGCCCGTGGATGCTGTTCCAGAAGGAGAGGACCTCCTCCCTCCCGGTCATTTTTTTCGCGAGACGCACCGCCCACTCCACGGCCTCGGAACCTGAGGAGGTAAGAAAGGCTGCGGCGAAGCTGCCGCCGGTGGTCTCGTCCAGATAGCGCAGGAGGCGCTCCTTTGCGGGGGATCTGCCGTTTTTCGGCGCGGTAAATTGGGAAAATGCTTTGGACATGGCGGCGGTAAATGCCTCATTTCCCTGCCCCAGCACCACCCGCATCTCATTGAGGTCCACCAGCTCCTGTCCCTCCGACGTGGTCAGCGCGGCGCCATGTCCCCGGACTGCCTCTGGCCCGAGGGACGCGTGGAGGGGCGAGAGCAGATCAAACTCCTGATAATCCTTCATTCCTCTCTCCCCTCAGCGGATTTCCCCCGGCTCCCAGGGAATGAACGAATCCAAAAACACGCAGATTCCGTCCACCATGGCGTTCAGGATCTTTTCCCCCTTCTCTTTGGTAGCCAGGGTGCTGTTGCCGTTGGAGCCGTGGGGCGTGCACATGCGGCTGGAGAGATAGACCTTGGTATGCCCATTAACCACCGCCCCCGGGAACGTACCTGTGTACTCCTCCACGGTCCGGTCCATGTGGACAAGATCTTCTCGGATGAACAGCATGGTGGAGGTCTCGCTCTCGTCGGCATGGCCGCCCCGGGCCTGCTGGCAGACCGCCTCCTCCGTCTCCCGTGCCAGCTGGGTAATGTCGGACACCGCCACCTTCACGCCGCACTCGTTGTCCATGTCTCGAGCGAGCATGCACAGGGGCGGATGGGTGGAGACGCCGCCGTCAATAATGAGGAATTTCCTAACGCCGAAGCGGGCGTAGCTCATAAGGATGTCCTGTACATAGTCAGTAAAGTGCCGGTGGCCGATGCTGACGGAGCCCGTCCACTCCACAAAGGCCGGGAAGTAGGCGTAGGGCAAGGTCGGCAATGTCAAAACGTCACAGCGCTCTGTTACCCGTCGGGCCACCCAGTCGGTCACATAGAAGTCTGTCCCCATGGGCAGATGCCCGCCGTGCTCCTTGGCGCCGCCGCCGATAGGCAGCACCACCACGCTGTTCTCATTGACAAGGGGCTTCAGCTGCTCGTATGTCAGCTCACTGATCATTTTTCCCATAATATCGCTCCTATTACAATAAATTTGGACAGGAAAGCCGGGCAGCCAGTCCGGATT
>CAMMCS010000156.1 GCA_946494635.1 uncultured Oscillibacter sp.
GGATGGGGCTGCTGCTGGACATCAGCCCCCGGATCCTGGAGAAGGTGCTGTACTTCGCCAACTATATCGTCACCGACCCCGGCGAGACCCCGCTGGCCAAGAACCAGATCCTCTCCGAGAAGGAGTACCGGGACTACCGGGAGAAGTATGAGAACGACTTCCAGGCCGGCATGGGCGCCGAGGCCGTGAAGAAGCTGCTCCAGGACGTGGACCTGGAGGCCCTCTCCGCCCAGCTCCACGCGGAGCTGAAGGATGCCTCCGGCCAGAAGAAGGCCCGGATCGTCAAGCGGCTGGAGGTGGTGGACGCCTTCCGCCTGTCCGGCAACAAGCCGGAGTGGATGATCATTGACGCGCTGCCGGTGATCCCGCCGGAGCTGCGGCCCATGGTCCAGCTGGACGGCGGCCGGTTCGCCACGTCCGACCTGAACGACCTGTACCGCCGGGTCATCAACCGGAACAACCGCCTGAAGCGGCTGATCCAGCTGAACGCCCCGGACATCATCGTCCGCAATGAGAAGCGGATGCTCCAGGAGGCCGTGGACGCCCTGATCGACAACGGCCGCCGGGGCCGCGCCGTCACCGGCGCCAACAACCGGGCGCTGAAGTCCCTCAGCGACCTGCTGAAGGGCAAGCAGGGCCGGTTCCGCCAGAACCTGCTGGGCAAGCGGGTGGACTACTCCGGCCGTTCCGTTATTGTGGTCGGCCCCGAGCTGAAGATCTACCAGTGCGGCGTGCCCAAGGAGATGGCTGTGGAGCTGTTCCGCCCCTTCATCATGAAGAAGCTGGTGGAGGACGGCACCGCCAACAACATCAAGTCCGCCAAGAAGATGGTGGACAAGGGCGTCACCGAGGTGTGGGATGCCCTGGACGTCATCATCAAGGACCACCCCGTCATGCTGAACCGCGCGCCGACGCTGCACCGCCTGGGCATCCAGGCCTTCGAGCCGGTGCTGGTGGACGGCCGCGCCCTGAAGCTGCACCCCCTGAACTGCACCGCCTTCAACGCGGACTTCGACGGCGACCAGATGGCCATTCACGTGCCCCTGTCCGCCGAGGCCCAGGCCGAGGCCCGGATCCTGATGCTCTCCGCCAACAACCTGCTGCGTCCCCAGGACGGCGGCCCCGTCACCGTGCCCACCCAGGACATGGTGCTGGGCTCCTACTACCTGACCATGGACCGCATGGGCCAGGCGGAGAAGGGCGCCGAGACCATCTGGTGCGAGGACGCCGGCGACACGGATCTCACCGCCCAGTCCGTTGTGGACGCGGATGCCTTCATGGCTGCCAACGAGGCCCTGGGCAAGGATCAGAAGAAGGCCACCTTCAAGCCGCTCCACTACTACGCCAGCGAGGAAGAGGCCCTCATGGCCTACAGCGACCATGTGATCGGGGCCCACTGCCCCATCGGCGTGCGCCGGACCCTGACGGTGAACGGCGTCAGCCACACCGCCGTGGTGGAGGCCACGCCCGGCCGGATCATCTTCAACCAGAACATCCCCCAGGACCTGGGCTTTGTGGACCGGACCGATCCCCAGCATGCCTGCGACTATGAGGTCACCTTCACCTGCGGCAAGAAGCAGCTGGGCCAGATCGTGGACCGCACCATCAACAAGCACGGCTTCACCGTGGCCGCTGAGGTGCTGGACGCCATCAAGGCCACCGGCTACAAGCACTCCACCCTGGCAGCCATCACGGTCTCCATCGCGGATATGACCGTGCCCCCCAAGAAGTACGAGCTGGTGCGCGCCTCCGAGCAGAAGGTGCTGGAGATTGAGAACCAGTACAAGATGGGCTTCATGACCGAGCACGAGCGCTACAAGCAGGTGGTGCAGGTGTGGGAGAAGACCACCAACGACGTCTCCGACGCCCTGCAGAAGAACCTGGACCGCTACAACCCCATCTTCATGATGGCGGACTCCGGCGCCCGCGGCTCCATGAAGCAGATCCGCCAGCTGGCCGGTATGCGCGGCCTGATCGCCAACACCGCCGGCCGCACCATTGAGATCCCCATCAAGGCAAACTACCGCGAGGGCCTGACCGCCCTGGAGTACTTCATCTCCTCCAGAGGCGCCCGGAAGGGCCTGGCCGATACGGCTCTGCGTACCGCGGACTCCGGTTACCTGACCCGCCGCATGGTGGACGTCTCCCAGGATGTCATCATCCGGGAGGAGGACTGCCATGTGACCCACGGCATCAAGGTCTCTGAGATCAGTGAGAACGGCCAGGTGATCGAGAAGTTCTCTGACCGTGTCCGCGGCCGCTTCCTGGTGGGCGACGTGGTGGACGCCGACACCGGCGAGGTGCTGCTGCCCAATACCAAGATGATGGACGAGAGCGACGCCAAGCTGCTGGAGACCCATAAGTGGATCCAGGCCAATTACCGGGAGGAGGACCGCTGCGCCTTTGACCCTGCGGTGGACGAGAATCCCACCGTCATGATCCGCACCGTCCTGACCTGCAAGGCCCACAGCGGCGTGTGCGCCAAGTGCTACGGCATGAACCTGGCCACCCAGCAGCCTGTGGGCCCCGGCGAGGCGGTCGGCATCATCGCCGCCCAGTCCATCGGCGAGCCCGGCACCCAGCTGACCATGCGTACCTTCCACACCGGCGGCCTGGCCGGCGGCGACATCACCCAGGGCCTTCCCCGTGTCGAGGAGCTGTTCGAGGCCCGCAAGCCCAAGCGGATGGCCACGCTGGCCGAGATTGGCGGCACCGTCAAGTTCGAGGAGACCACCAAGGGCAGCCTGGTGAACATCGTCGTCACCGCCCCCGACGGGGATACCCGTACCTACGCCGTGCCCCACACGGGCCTGCTGGTGAAGGACGGCGACGTGATCGAGGCCGGCCACCAGCTGACCTACGGCGCCCTGAACCCCCACGAGGTGCTGCGCATCCGCGGCGCCGACGCCGTGTACAACTACCTGATCCAGGAGGTCCTGCGGGTGTACCGCCAGCAGGGCGTGGATATCAACGACAAGCACATCGAGATCATCGTCCGCCAGATGATGCGCAAGGTCCGCCTGGAGGACGCCGGCGACACCAAGCTGCTGGACGGCTCCATGGTGGACGTCCTGGAGCTGGACGACGCCAACGAGGAGATCGACCGCCGCAACGCCGCCGGCGAGCGGCAGGAGAACGGCGAGCCTCTGCGCCACGCCGTGGGCACCCAGCTGCTGATGGGCATCACCAAGGCCTCTCTGGCCACGGACTCCTTCCTGTCCGCCGCCTCCTTCCAGGAGACCACCAAGGTCCTGACGGAGGCCGCCATCAAGGGCAAGAGCGACCATCTGCTGGGCCTGAAGGAGAATGTCATCATCGGCAAGCTGATTCCGGCGGGCACAGGGCTGGCAGCCTATCACACCTTTGCGGAAGAATTGGTCCCCGGCGAAAACCCGCCCTCTGTCCAAGAGGAGCAGCAGCCCGCCCCTGCGGAGCTGTAAGCCGGAAATCCCGCGGATCGACAAGAGGAAAGCCTGACCGGCTGCGGTCAGGCTTTCCCGCTTCCCGCAGCCGGTGATCTGCGCACCGGGGCCCGGCCGGGGAGGGAGCCGCCCCGGCCCTTCCGGTTCCCGGGGCGTTTCCTCCGGGGATTTACAAAGAGTGGGAATTTTTTACCGAAAAACGTCTTGACGGATACCATTCCCCATGGTATAATCCAAAAATGCGCGGATATTTGAACTCTGCGAATTTTGCCATGCATTTCAGGAGGGGTCCCCCGTGATCACGGAGCTTGCTTCCCGGGAGAAAGTCGTTGGCGTGAAGCAGTCCCGCAAGGCGATCCGGGAAGGGCGTGCCAGGCGGGTATATCTTGCCTGCGACGCGGATCCCGCCATTACCGAGCCGGTGGCCGCCAGCTGTGCGGCAGCCGGCATCCCGGTGGAGACGGATTACACCCTTGCCCAGCTGGGACAGGCCTGCGGCATTACCGTGGGCGCCTCTGTTGTGGCGGTCCTCTCCGCCTGAATTTGGTTTTTTCGGAATAGCTTTACGGCTTTCCGCAAAAAATAGTGGCTGCCGTGCAAAAGCGGAGCCGAAATTATGAAAGAAAGGAGAAATACACCGAATGCCTACTTTTAACCAGCTGGTCCGTAAAGGAAGAGAACAGGCTTCCTACAAGTCCACTTCTCCCGCTCTGCAGTTTGGTCTGAACACCCTGAAGAACAAGACCACCGATCTGCCTTCTCCCCAGAAGAGAGGCGTGTGCACCGCCGTGAGAACCGCGACCCCCAAGAAGCCCAACTCCGCCCTGCGTAAGATCGCCCGTGTGCGTCTGACCAACGGCTATGAGGTCACCGCTTATATTCCCGGCGTGGGTCACTCCCTGCAGGAGCACTCCGTCGTGATGATCCGCGGCGGCCGTGTCAAGGATCTCCCCGGTGTCCGTTACCACATCATCCGCGGTACGCTGGATACCCAGGGCGTCTCCGGCCGTATGCAGGGCCGTTCCAAGTACGGCGCCAAGCGGCCCAAGCAGAAGTAAGTCTGCGAACTGAAAGCTTTGCCGAACAGGTTTATATAGATGGCGGCCCCCGGGCCGCCGGGACGACCTCTTTGGCAGGCATTCACGGAAGGCTGAAATACGCCTTTTGAGTACCTATGAGATCATAGAATTATTATGAAGGAGGGAAGCATAGTGCCCAGAAGAGGTAATGTTCCCAAGAGAGAGATCCTGCCGGATCCCGTTTACGGCTCCGTCCTGGTCACCCGGCTGATCAACAGCGTCATGCTGGATGGCAA
>CAMMCS010000157.1 GCA_946494635.1 uncultured Oscillibacter sp.
TTGCACGCACGTGCAAGTTTGCGCTGAACATTTTTTCTTTTCCACCGGGCGCGGCGCATTTTCTTTTTGATGTCTCAAAAAGAAAATGGGGGGCGCATCTGCCCAGCCATCCCCATGGCTGCATACACCGTCGCGGCGTTGCGATTCCCGTCCCCTGGCGGGGCCGCCAATCGCGCCGCTTCCTCGAAACCGCCTCGCTTCATCCGCCGCTGGCGGCGCTTCGGCGATTTCCCCGCGTCCAATGGGACGCATCCCAACACCCCTGCGGGAGCAGAGATCAAAACAGCGTCAGCTGGCTGGTCTCCGCCATTCCCGCAAAGGCCCCCAGGGCCTTCAGCTGCTCGATATGGGTCTTGGACAGCTTGTTGCAGCACATGGCGAACTCCTCGATGGAGATAAAATCCTTCCCCTTCCGCTTTTCCACCGTGTCGATGGCCGCCGCCTCACCCAGGCCATGGACGGAGATAAAGGGCGGCAGCAGGCCGTTCTCGGTCACCTTGAATCGGGTGGCGTCGGATTCGTAGATGCTGATGGTGTCGAAGTGGAAGCCCCGCAGGTAGAACTCGTAGCACACCTCCAGGGTGGTCAGCAGGTTCTGCTCCACCGCCGTGGCGTCCTTGTTGTTCTCGATCTCCCGGATCTTCCGCTTCACCGCCTCTTTGCCGGCGCAGCAGTACTCCGCGTCAAAGGCCTTGGCCCGGACAGAGAAGAACGTGGCGTAAAAGGCCAGGGGCTCGTGGACCTTGTACCAGGCGATGCGGAAGGCCATCATCACATAGGCCACCGCGTGGGCCTTGGGGAACAGGTAGCCGATCTTGGCCAGGGAGTCGATGTACCACTCGGGCACGTCGTGCTCCCGCATGGCCTCCACCCAGCCCTCGTCAAAGCCGCCCTTCTTCACCTTGCCCTTTCGGACCTTCTCCATGATCTTGAAGCTCATCTTGGGGTCCAGGCCCTTGGAGATCAGGTACAGCATGATGTCGTCCCGGCAGCCCACCGTCTCCAGAACGGAGGCGGTGCCGCTGACGATCAGCTCCCGGGCATTGCCCAGCCACACGTCCGTGCCGTGGGAGAAGCCGGAGAGCCGCACCAGGGTGTTGAAGTCCTTGGGCTGGGTGTCCACCAGCATCTGCCGGGTGAAGCGGGTGTTGAACTCCGGGATGGCCACGGCGCCGGTGGGGCCCAGGATCTCGTCGTTCTCGTACCCCAGCACCTTGCTGGAGGTGAAGATGGACATGGTGTCCGGGTCGTCCAGGGGGATGTCGTGGGGATCCACGCCGGTCAGGTCCTGCATCATCCGGACCATGGTGGGGTCATCGTGTCCCAGCATGTCCAGCTTTAGGAGGTTGGCCTCCATGGAGTGGTATTCAAAGTGGGTGGTGACGGTGTCGGAGTCATCGGCGTCCGCCGGGTGCTGGACGGGGCAGAAGTCCTCCATGTCCATGTCGTCCGGGACTACCACAAGGCCCCCCGGGTGCTGGCCCGTGGTGCGGCGGGTGCCCACGCACCCCAGGGTCAGGCGGTTCTCCTCCGCCCGGCCCACGGTCATGCCGTTCTCCTCCAGGTACTTCTTCACGAAGCCGTAGGCGGTCTTTTCCGCCAGGGTACCGATGGTGCCGGCCCGGAACACCTGGGTCTCGCCGAACATCTCGATGGCGTGGCGGTGGGCCCGGGCCTGGTACTCTCCAGAGAAGTTCAGGTCGATGTCCGGCACCTTGCCGCCGCCGAAGCCCAGGAACGTCTCAAAGGGGATGTCAAAGCCGTCCTTGATGTATTTCGTGCCGCACACCGGGCACACCTTGTCCGGCATGTCGGCGCCGCAGCCGTAGGAGCCGTCGGTGATGAACTCCGTGTTCTTGCAGCTGGGGCAGCGGTAATGGGGCGGAAGGCTGTTCACCTCCGTAATGCCGGACATATAGGCTGCCAGGGACGAGCCCACGGAGCCCCGGGAGCCCACCAGGTATCCGTTCTCCAGGGACCGCTGCACCAGCTTCTGGGCGGACATGTACACCACGTCGTACTTGCCCAGGATGCCCCCCAGCTCCACGTTCAGCCGGTCCACGATCAGCTGGGGCGGGTTTTCCCCGTACAGCGCGTGGACCTTGTTCCACACCAGGGAGTTCAGCTCCTCCTCGGAGTTGGCAAGGCGCGGAGGGAACAGATCCTCCGGCAGCAGGGGGAAGGTCTCCACTTGATCGGCCACGGCCTGGGTATTGGTGACCACCACTTCATAGGCCTTCTCCTTCCCCAGGTAGGAAAACTCCTCCAGCATCTCATCGGTGGTCTTGAAGTAGATGGGCAGCGGCGCATTGGCGTCCGGGAACTTTTTGGAGGCCAGCAGGATGTGGCGGTAGGTCTCATCCTCCGGCTCCAGGAAGTGGACGTCGCCGGTGGCGCAGACGGGCTTTCCCAGCTCCTCCCCCAGCCGGACGATGGTGCGGTTGAACTCCCGCAGGTCCTCCTCCGACTGGACGTCGCCGTTGCGGAGCATGAAGGCGTTGTTGCACAGAGGCTGGATCTCCAGATAGTCGTAGAAGGAAGCGATGCGCTTGAGTTCTTCCCAGTCCTTGTGGTCCGCCACGGCCCGGAACAGCTCGCCGGCCTCGCAGGCGGAGCCCACGATGATGCCCTCCCGGTGTTCCAGCAGCAGGCTCTTGGGAATGGTGGGCACCCGCTTGAAGTACTTCAGGTTGGAGGCGGAGATCATCTGGTACAGGTTCTTCAGCCCCACCTTATTCCGGGCAATCAGAATGATGTGCTTGGGATAGCGGCTGGCCTTTTTCCCCAGGGGGCGGAGCTTTGCCATCTCGCCGTTCACCGCCTGGAGGGTGTGGATCCCCCGCTCATGGAGCATCTTCCAGAAGGGGATCAGCATATAGCCCACGGTGGCGGCGTCATCGCTGGCCCGATGGTGGTTGAAGGTGGGCAGTTCCAGATGGTCCGCCACGATGTCCAGCTTGTACTTCCCCAGATCCGGCAGCAGGTTCTGGGCCAGGATGAGGGAGTCCACATAGGTGGGCCAGAAGTCCAGCCCCGCCCTGGCGCAGCCCGCCCGGATAAAGCCGATGTCGAACTCCGCGTTGTGGGCCGCCAGGGGGCGGCCGTCCACGAACTTCAGGAATTCCGCCAGAGCCTCCTCTGGCGGCGGAGCGTCCTTCAGCATGTCATCGGTGATGCCGGTGAGGCCAATGATCTCCGGCGTCAGGTGCCGCCCCGGATTGACAAAGGTCTGGAACCGGTCGGTGATCTCGCCGTTTTTCAGCACCACGGCGCCAATCTCCGTGATGGCCTCCCGGTCCACCTTCAACCCCGTGGTCTCGATGTCGAAGCAGACGAACTCCCCGTCCAGGGGGCAGTCCTGGGAGCCGTGGACCGCCACCCGGTCGTCGATGTTGTTGACGAAGTAGCCCTCCACGCCGTAGAGAATCTTGATCTTGTCCCCGGCTGCATGCCAGGCGTCCGGGAAGGACTGGGCCACGCCGTGATCCGTGATGGCGATGGCCGGGTGGCCCCACCGGATGGCGGTCTGAACCGCCTCCTTGGTGTCCGTCAGGGCGTCCATGTTGCTCATCTTGGTGTGGAGGTGCAGCTCCACACGCTTCTCCTTGGCGGTGTCCTGCCGCTGGGCGTGATCCACCACATTGATGTGGTAAGGGTTCAGCTGGATGTCCTTGCCATCCCAGGTGGGCTCCATCTTCCCCTGAACCCGGAGCCACTGCCCCACCTTGACGGCGCTCTCCAGCCCCTGGGCCTCCTTCTCCGTCAGGTTCTTCTGGACGGTGACGGAATTGGTGTAGTCCGTCATGTCAAAGCTCAGCCGCCACATGCCGGGGCGCCGGGTCTCCCGGCACTCGAAGGCAAAGACTTTCCCCTCCACTGTGGCGTTGCCCATTTTCAGATCCAGCTGCCGCATGGGCACAGGATTCGTGCGGATGGGCTTTCCCATCAAAACCTTGCCGGGAGCCGCCTTCTCGACTCCCCTGCCGCCGGGACCCGGCGCCGGGGCAGGACGGCTCTCCGCATACCGGGGCGCCGGAGCCTTGACCGTCAGCTCCACCGTTACCTGGCGGAAGCCGTAAACCCCCATCAGAAGGCGCTTCAGCTCCTCCAGCTCTGCCTCCCCCAGCTCTGTGCGGGTCGTGAGCCGCAGGGTCAGGGCCATCTGGGCCTGGTCAATACAGGCGCCCGTCACCACCGCGCCGGCCAAACGAAGCCGCAGCTCCCCGGAGAGCTGCAGCTCGGTAAACATTTCAAAAAAGGGAATATCTCTGGACATGAAAACCTTCCTTCAATGCGGAACACTTTTTACAGAGTGGAGAGTTGAGAGTTCAGAGTGAAGATATGGAATTCGCCTAAAGGCGAATGATTTGAATTCGTCCGGCTTTGCCGGACACGAAATCTCCACTCTCCACTCTAAACTCTTCACTCTAATTTTTCAATCTCCTCCATCAGCTTGTCCACCAGCTGCTCCTGAGGGACCTTGTACAGGATCTCTCCCTTACGGAAGAGAAGGCCCTCGCCCTTGCCGCCGGCGATGCCGATGTCCGCCGCCGCCGCCTCGCCGGGGCCGTTGACGGCGCAGCCCATGACGGCCACAGTGATGTTCTTGGTGCAGTTCATCAGCCGCCGCTCCACCTCCTCCGCCATGGGGATCAGGTCGATGCGGGTGCGGCCGCAGGTGG
>CAMMCS010000158.1 GCA_946494635.1 uncultured Oscillibacter sp.
TGATGTCGTACTGCATCCCCTTGAAGGTGACGGAGGTGACGGTGCCCACCAGCTGGCCCTGGTCCACGGGGACGATGTCGATATCCTCCGGCCGGATGACCACGTCCACCGGCTCGTTCTCAGCAAAGCCGCCGTCCAGGCAGGCAAACTCCCGGCCGTACATCTTCACCAGCTTGTCCCGGACCATGACGCCGTCAATGATGTTGGACTCGCCGATGAAGTCCGCCACAAAGGCGTTCTTGGGCTCGTTATAGATGTCCTCCGGCGTGCCGATCTGCTGGATGCAGCCCTTGTCCATCACCACGATGGTGTCGGACATGGTCAGGGCCTCCTCCTGGTCGTGGGTCACATAGATAAAGGTGATGCCCACCTGCTGCTGGATCTTCTTCAGCTCCAGCTGCATGTCCTTGCGGAGCTTCAGGTCCAGGGCGCCCAGGGGCTCGTCCAGCAGCAGCACCTTGGGCCGGTTCACCAGGGCCCGGGCGATGGCCACCCGCTGCTGCTGGCCGCCGGAGAGGGCGTCAGGCTTGCGGTTTTCAAAGCCCTTGAGGCTGACGGTCTCCAGCATCTCCATGACCCGGTCCTGGATCTCCTTTTCAGACAGCTTGACCTTCCGGCGGCTGATGACCTTTCCGTTTTCGTCCTTCTGCTCCTCCACCTTGGGCATCCGCAGGCCAAAGGCCACGTTTTCAAAGACATTCATGTGGGGGAACAGGGCGTACTTCTGGAACACGGTGTTGATCTGCCGCCGATAGGGCGGAACGTCATTAATCCTCACACCGTCGAACAGGACGTCTCCCGACACAGGGGTCGTAAAGCCGCCGATAATACGCAGCGTCGTGGTCTTGCCACAGCCGCTGGGTCCAAGCAGTGTGAGGAATTCTTTGTCATTGATATACAGGTTTAAATCGTTGAGAACCACTTCGTCGTCAAACGCCATACGGATGTCCCGCAGACGAATCAACTCTTTGGACATGTATCCTCCCCCATTTCATAATAATTTTGATTACAATGAAACGCCTCTTTTCTCTGTTGAGGGGGAACCTTTCTCGTCGAAATTCAGCATTAACAAACTATATCGGAACCGGTGGAAAATGTCAAGTAAAATTGGAGATTTCATCCTGATTTTACAGTTTTTTTTCCGCTTGGGCGGGGGAGGGGAAATACTTGTCCCGGAAGGGCACGTCTTCCACAGTGAACGTCCTGCCCCGCAGGTAGTTCAGCGCCCCCGCGTCAGTGGGGAAGGGGAAGGCCAGCTTGTAGGAGTACAGGGCCTGGCGGGTCTCGCCGTAGCGGCGGTTCACGTCGCCCCGGCCGTACTTGCCGTCCCCCAGCAGGGGGCAGCCGATCTCCGCCATGGACACCCGGATCTGGTGGGTCCGGCCGGTGAGGAGCCGGCACTCCACCAGGGACAGGGGCCCCCGGGTCTCCAGGGTCCGGTAGAGGGTCGCGGCGGTCTTGCCGCCGGGGATGGGGCGGCGGTAGAAGGCCACCTGCTTTTTGGCCTCATCCTTTAGTAAAAAGCCCTCGATCCTGCCCTCCGCCGGTCTGGGCCGGCCCACGGTGACGCAGAGATAGGACTTCTCCACCTCGTGGGCACGGATCTTCTCGTTCATGATCCGCAGGGTCTCGGCGTTTTTGGCGGCGATGACGATGCCGCCGGTGTTCCGGTCGATCCGGTTGCACAGGGCCGGGGCGAAGGCGTTCTCCCACCTGGGGTTCCACTCTTTTTTCTGATAGAGATACGCCTGGATGTGATTGATGAGGGTGTTGACCTTTTCCGTCTCATCGGCGTGGACCACCAGGCCCGGCCGTTTGTCCAGCAGCAGGAGATTCTCGTCCTCATAGAGGATGTTCAGCTGGGGACGGAACACGGTTAAGAACATGTTTTCCTCAGAGGGCTTGTCAAAGAACTCGTCGTTGATATATAATTGTAAGGAATCGCCGGCAAGAAGCCGTGTATCCCGCTTGGCGCCCTTCCCGTTGACCTTGATCCGCTTGAGGCGGATATACTTCTGCAGCAGGGCGGGGGGCAGCAGGGGCAGGCTCTTGGACACAAAGCGGTCCAGCCGCTGCCCGGCGTCGTTTTTTCCAATGGTGAGTTCCCGCATGGCATCCTCCAAAGCGATTGATGATGGCTGATACCATCATACCCGCTTGGCGCCCGGTTGTAAAGCGGGGAGAGAATTTTTCACAAGGAACAGGAGAAACTGCGTATGCAACAGCACAATGAGCAGGGCAGCGGCCGCGGCGGGAAGCAGCGGGGCTATGTGAACTACTTCCGGGTCCTGGCCGGGGGCTATCTGATGTATCTGGCCTACCAGCTGCTGAAGGAGATCTGGATGGGCACGGCGGAGACCTTTCTTCTCAACGCCGTTGCCGGCGCGGCCTTTGCCGCGGCAGGCGCCCTGATCCTGCGGCGGGAGTGGAGGGCGTACCAGTACGCCAAGGCCCACAAGGACGACCCGGAGACCTGGAGCGAGGAGGACGAGCTGCCGCCGGCAGCGGAGGACGCCGCGGAGACGGAGGCAGCGGAAACAGAGCCGGCAGAGACCACGGAAGAAGAGCGGGGAGGGAGCGGAGAATGAATCTGGAAGCACTGTGCGCCGCCGTCCAGAAGGGGACGGACTACAGCCGGCGGTTTACCCGCCGGGAGTACACTGTCGCGTTCCGGGAGTATACGGAGCGGTTCGGGCCCCTGTACATGGAGGCCGTCCGGGAGACGGCGGAGGATCCGGAGGGCCGCCAGACCCTGGCGGAGCAGATTGTGGACGCCCTGGAGGCGGGGTGGAAGCGCCAGCGTCCCTGGAACCGGACCATGGCCCAGGCAAATGACAAGCAGATGCTGGTGACCTACCTCTCTCCCATGCTGATGGGGCTGGAGGAGCCGCTGTGCCAGGAGCTGGCGGAGCGGATGCGGGATCTCTGGAATGTCCGCCGGCCCAAGGACACCTACGGCATCACCACGTTTGCCAAGCTGCAGGACGGCTTCCGCAGCGTGATCCTGGGCATCGACATCACCGACTGGCGCCGCCGCCGGGAGGAGGAGCGGGACTCGTAAGAGAGGCCCTGAAAAATTTTGCCCCAAAAAGCGGCAGCAGAATGAAAATTTTGTTTGACAACGGGGCAGACATCCCTTATAATACTATTCGTGTCATTACGAGGTAACCTATGCGGATTGATGTAAAACCCATCCTGCACACCCCCGGAAAACGGCTGGACTTCCGGTTTTCCCTGGATTTATCTGATCTGGAGTTCAGCGGCCGCCGGCCCATCAGCCGTCCGGTGGAGGTGGAGGGCACAGTGACCAACTCTGCGGATGTGCTGGAGCTGGAGCTGACGGCCACAAGCACCTTGGACGCGGTCTGCGACCGGTGCGGCAAGAGCTTTCTCCAGGAGAAGTCCGTCCCCTTCCGCTGCCTGCTGGCAGAAGAGCTTCAGAACGAGGACAACGATGAGATCGTCCTGCTGGAGAACGGGGAAGTGGATGCAGAGGAACTGGCCCGCACGGCGTTCATCCTGGAAATGGACACCAAAACATTGTGTTCGGAAGATTGCAAGGGACTGTGCCCCCGGTGCGGCGCCGATCTGAACCTGGGCCCCTGCGGCTGCGGGAAAGAGACGGACCCCCGTCTGGCGGTCCTGGCAAAGCTTTTAGAGAACAGAGAGAACGAATGAAAGAGGCCGGGGGATGACCCCGCTGCCTTGGAAAGATCAAGGAGGTGTCATCATGGCAGTACCTAAGGGAAAAGTATCCAAAGCTAGACGCGACAAGCGCCGCAGCTCCCACTGGAAGCTGGCGGCTCCCGGCCTCGTCAAATGCCCCAAATGCGGTGCGCTGCACCTGCCTCACAGAATGTGCCCGGAGTGCGGTACTTACAACGGCCGCGAGGTCAAGGTTGTCAAGTCCGTGGTCGCGAAATAAGGGAGTCCCGTGTGCAGAGGGAGGGAAGAGACCATCTTCCCTCCTCTCTTTTTGCCTGTCGTTAAGATTTTTCCTTTTTCCCCGGAACCTGGCCGCAATGCCTTGCGCTTCCGCCGCCGGACGGGTATAATATGACCAAGTATGCAGATTAGAGAAGAGAAGGGAAGTGACGCCGGTGAAACCCATCGTCGCCATTGTTGGACGGCCCAATGTGGGCAAGTCCATGCTGTTCAACAAGCTTATCGGAAAGCGTCTTTCCATTGTGGAGGACACGCCGGGGGTTACCCGGGACCGGATTTACGGGGAGACGGACTGGAACGGGCGCTCCTTTACCCTGGTGGATACCGGTGGAATCGAGCCCCGGACGGACGATCAGATCTTGTCCTTTATGCGCCAGCAGGCCCAGATTGCCATAGACAACGCCACGGTCATCATTTTTCTGACGGATGTCCGCACAGGGCTCACCGCCTCTGACCAGGAGGTGGCCAATATGCTGCTGCGCAGCGGAAAGCCCATCGTGCTTGCGGTGAACAAGATGGACTCCACCGGCGCCCCGGACCCGGATTTTTATGAGTTCTACAACCTGGGGCTGGGGGATCCCATCCCGGTCTCCGCTGTCCACGGCCACGGCACCGGCGACCTGCTGGACGCCTGCGTCCAGTACTTCCCCCCAGAGGAGGAAGAAGAGGAGGAGGATGACGCCATCAAGGTGGCGGTCATCGGCAAGCCCAACGCCGGCAAGTCCTCCCTGG
>CAMMCS010000159.1 GCA_946494635.1 uncultured Oscillibacter sp.
GCCCTGGGCCGGATGGAGGCCCGGGTGTTCATCGCCCCCGGCAACCACGACTGGTGTGGCCCCGGCAGCCCCTGGGAGACGGTGGATTGGCCAGAGAACGTCCATGTGTTCCGGGAGAGCGCCCTGACGGCGGCGGAGGTGCCGGAGTGGAATCTGGTGATCCACGGCGCCGCCTTTACCGGGGCGGAGCAGCCGGAGAGCCTGCTGGCGGGTTTTGCCGCCCCGGCGGACGGGAAGGTCCACATCGGCCTGCTCCACGGGGAGCTGGAAGGGGCGGAGGAACGGTACGATCCCATCCGGCGGGAGGAGGCCGCCGCCAGCGGGCTTGCGTATCTGGCCCTGGGCCACGTCCACAAGCGGACGGAACCCCTGACGCTGGGGCGGACCGTCTGCGCCTGGCCCGGCTGCCCGGAGGGCCGGGGCTTTGACGAGCTGGGGGAGAAGGGCTTTTACGAGGGGACAGTCTCTGATGACGGCCGGGTCTCCCTGACCTTTGTGCCCTTTGCCCGGCACCGGTATGAGATCCTGGAGGTAGACGTCACCGGAAAGGATTCCCGGGCTGCGGTGGAGGCGGCTCTGCCGCCGGACACGGCGGGTGACCTGTACCGCATCCTCCTGACCGGCGAGACCGGTGAGGGCGGCGCCGGCGCGGCGGGGATCCAGGAGGCCCTGGCGGAGCGGTTCTACGCCCTGGAGGTCCGGGACCGCACCCGTATGGCGGAGGATCTGTGGCGGCGGGCGGAGGAGGACTCCCTGCGGGGGCTGTTCCTCCGGGAGCTGCGGGCCCGCCGGGAGGCGGCGGAGACGGAAGAGGAGCGGACGGAGATCGGCCTTGCCGCCCGGTTCGGCCTGGCGGCCCTGGATCACCGGGATCTGGGATGATCCGGACAGAGCGCGTATGAAGAAAATCTTACTGATCGGAACCGGGGGCACCATCGCCTCTGAGGTGACGGACAGCGGCCTGGCGCCGGAGCTGACCACGGAGCAGCTGCTCTCCCACCTGCCGGCGGTTTCGGACATCTGCCATGCAGACTGCGTCCAGCTGCTGAACCTGGACAGCACCAATATGACGCCGGCCCACTGGCTGGAGATCGCCTCCTGCATCCGGAAGAACTACAGCCGCTATGACGGCTTTGTCATCACCCACGGCACGGATACCATGGCCTATACGGCGGCAGCCCTCAGCTATCTGGTGCAGGGCAGCCCCAAGCCCATTGTGCTGACCGGCGCCCAGAAGCCCATCGGCTTTGATTCCACAGACTCCAAGGTGAACCTGACGGACGCCTTCCGCTGCGCAGCGGCGGATCTGCCGGGGGTCTCCATCGTGTTCAACGGAAGGGTGATCCTGGGGACCCGTGCCCGGAAGACCCGCTCCAAGAGCTTCCAGGCCTTTTCCAGCATCAACCACCCGGAGCTGGCGGTGCTGCGGGACGGGGTGCTGCTGCGCTACATCCGCCAGGACTGCGGCCAGGCGCCGGTGTTTTATGACCGGCTGGATCCGAAAGTGGCACTGCTGAAGCTGGTGCCCGGCGCGGGCCGGGAGGCGGCGGACTTCCTGCTGGAGCGGAACGACGCGCTGATCATCGAGAGCTTCGGCGTGGGAGGCCTGCCGGAGGCGGGAGGCTTCTACGACTGCGTGCGCCATTGGATGGAGGCGGGGAAAATCGTGGTGCTCACCACCCAGGTGGCCAGCGAGGGCAGCGACCTGGGGGTCTATCATGTGGGCTATCGACTGAAGAGCGACCTGGGGGTGCTGGAGGCCTATGACATGACCACCGAGGCTGTGGTGGCCAAGCTCATGTGGATCCTGGGCCGGACCCGGGACCGGGCGGAGGTGGAGCGGCTGTTCTACACGCCGGTGGCCCGGGACATCCTGTGGCTGGGGATGTGACAGGTCGCGGCAGAAAACCGGATTCCGCCACTTGACAAGGCAAAATCACCGTGCTATATTTGGTTTTGTTGAGAAAAAGGCATTGAAAAGGACGCTGTCCGGGCAAGGCAGCAGAGAGGGGCCGCCGCGGCTGCAAGCGGCCCTGGTCAGGGCCCGGGGCACAGCCACCGCCTTGGAGCCGCCCACCGATATGTAGGCTGGGACGGGACCTCCCGTTACAGAGGACACGAGCGGCATCCGGCAAGACCGGATGCAAGCAGGGTGGAACCGTGGAATACGACTTCGTATCCCACCCCTGATCATTCAGGGGTGGGATTTTTATTTTGCAAAAACCAATTTCTGCCCCTCATATCTCAAAGGAGGATCAACCATGTCCGAAGAAGTGAAGAACAACGAATTTACCTTTGACAACCCGGAGTACCGCCAGACCTACTGGCACACCTGCTCCCACGTGATGGCCCAGGCGGTGAAGCGCCTGTGGCCGGAGGTGAAGCTGGCCATCGGCCCCTCCATCGACGAGGGCTGGTACTACGACCTGGACGCCCCCTTCGCCTTCACCCCGGAGCATCTGGAGAAGATCGAGGCGGAGATGCGGAAGATCTGCAAGGAGAAGCTGAAGCTGGAGCGGTTCGAGCTGCCCCGGGAGGAAGCCCTGAAGTTCATGGAGGAGAAGGAGGAGCCCTATAAGATCGAGCTCATCAACGACCTCCCCGCTGACGCCCACATCTCCTTCTACAAGCAGGGCGAGTTCACGGACCTCTGCGCCGGCCCCCATCTGGACTCCACCGGCCGCATCAAGGGCAACGGCATCAAGCTCACCGCCTGCAACGCCGCCTACTGGCGGGGCGACTCCAGCCGCCAGACCCTCCAGCGGATCTACGGCATCGCCTTCCCGAAGAAGGACGAGCTGGACGCCTACCTCCAGCGGATTGAGGAGGCCAAGAAGCGGGACCACCGGAAGCTGGGCCGGGAGCTGGGCCTGTTCATGCTGCGGGACGAGGGCCCCGGCTTCCCCTTCTTCCTGCCCAAGGGCATGACCCTGAAGAACACCCTGCTGGACTACTGGCGGCAGGTTCACAAGAAGTACGGCTATGTGGAGATCTCCACCCCCGTCATCCTGAACCGCCAGCTGTGGGAGCGCTCCGGCCACTGGGACCACTACAAGCAGAACATGTACACCACCGTCATCGACGGCGAGGACTACGCCATCAAGCCCATGAACTGCCCCGGCGGCATGCTGGTCTACGCCAGCGAGCCCCACTCCTACCGGGACCTGCCCCTGCGGGTGGGCGAGATCGGCCTGGTTCACCGGCACGAGCTGTCCGGCGCCCTCCACGGCCTGTTCCGGGTGCGCTGCTTCAACCAGGACGACGCCCACATCTTCATGACCCCCGACCAGCTGAAGGACGTGATCCAGGAGACGGTGCGCCTGTTTGACGAGGTGTACTCCACCTTCGGTCTGAGCTACACCATCGAGCTGTCCACCATGCCCGAGGATCACATCGGCACCGTGGAGCAGTGGGAGCACAACCAGGACATCCTGAAGAACGCCATCACCGACATGGGCAAGGAGTTCACCATCAACGAGGGCGACGGCGCCTTCTACGGCCCCAAGCTGGACTTCCATCTGGCGGACTCCCTGGGCCGGACGTGGCAGTGCGGCACCATCCAGCTGGACAGCCAGCTGCCGGAGCGGTTCGAGCTGGAGTATATCGGCGAGGACGGCCAGAAGCACCGGCCCGTCATGATCCACCGGGTGGTGCTGGGCAGCATCGAGCGGTTCATCGGCGTCATCACCGAGCACTTCGCCGGCGCCTTCCCCGTGTGGCTGAACCCGGTGCAGGTGAAGGTCCTGCCCATTACAGACCGGGCCCTGGAGTACGCCCAGCAGATCGCGAAGCAGCTGGACGGCGCCGGCTTCCGGGTGGAAGTGGACGGCCGCAACGAGAAGATCGGCAAGAAGATCCGGGAGGCCACCCTGGAGAAGATCCCCTACATGCTGGTGGTGGGCGACCGGGATGTGGAGAACCAGACCGTCTCCGTCCGCCGGCGGACGGGCGAGGATCTGGGCGCCATGAGCCTGGCGGACTTCACCGCCCGCCTGCGGGAGGATGTGGACACCAAGGCCATCTGGTAAAGAGCCCGCGCAGCAGAAAGCTGAGTGTTCCGCGAAGAGCGGCCTGGGAATTCCCGGGCCGCTCTTCTGATATTTTTATGTGACAAATCCAGAACACATTTATATAATAGTGTCACGGCGAGGCGGCAGGGACAGGCCTGCTGCGCCCGCCGTCCGCTCCCCTTTCAGCCGGGGAGGCCCGGAGGCGGAAAGGGGATTTCCGCGGCCGGGGGGCCGGAAAGGGCGGGAGAGCCCGCCTCTCCGCGGGGGGTACCCGCCGGGAGGCGGCTGGAAGGCGCAGGATCGTTTGTTACAGCTGTATTACAAATCAGGCAAACCACTTGCAAAAGAAAAAACGCTTTGATACAATCCATCATGAACAAACGAGGTGCGCCTTCCTGATAGCCCGACACAGATACAGGATCGGCTAGCCACGGTATGTGTGCCGTGTGAAGGGAAGAAGCTCCGAGGGCGTTCAAATTCTTCATTACCCCGCGCAACCGGGCTTCGGCCTCGGGGGAGACCCCCTCTCTGGGGATCTGTACCCCTCGCCGGAAAATGGGAACCGCGGCGGTAAAATTCAAAAGGAGGACGAATCCCCATGAAGAAGTTCCTTTCTCTGGTGCTTGCTCTGGTCATGACCATGTCCCTGGTCACGGTCAGCGC
>CAMMCS010000160.1 GCA_946494635.1 uncultured Oscillibacter sp.
TCTGGTAGCAGACGGACTTCCCCGCCCCGGTGGGCATGATGGCCAGCGCGTCCCGTCCGGAGAGCAGCGCGTCGATGACCGCCTCCTGCCCGCCCCGGAACGCGTCGTAGCCGTAATAGGTTTTCAGGGCCTCTTCCTTGGTCATGGTTTCCTTCCCTCCGGGGCCTGCCTGCCCCTGTATTGACGTCCAGCATTGTAGCACATCTGTTCGCATAAGGCAAGGCCCCGGCGGTTTTCCGCCGAGGCCTGCTGGTGATCGTTGTGCGGTGGATCAGCCCAGCCAGCTGAGGAGCCGTCCTGCCTCCAGGGCCGCCTGGGTCCGGACGCCGTCGAAGTCCACATAGGGGTTGTAGACGGCCTCCAGCTTGTCGTGGCTGGCCTTGGCATCCTTCAGGGCCGCCACGCCCTCCTCCCGCAGCAGGGCTGCCATCCGGGTCTGGAACCGCAGCCGGGCCTTGCCCTCCGGCTCTGCCATGGCGTCCAGCCGGATGCGGCGGAAGGGCTTCTGCCCATACTCCATGCCTGTTTTTGATGTGATGAAGGCCAGCCCCAGGCCGGGGATCAGCAGGTGCTCGATCCGATCCGGCTGCTCCGGCGCGCAGCAGGCGATGGTGTCCCAGCCGTTGTCCGCCGCCGCCCGGTGGAGCCGGGAGAGCATCTCCCCCGCCAGCTCCCAGCTGTCCGCCAGCTCATAGATCCGTGGACACAGGGCCTCCACGCTGTCAAACCGCCAGATGTACCCCTTGTGGGTGATGCTGCCCAGAAAGCGGCGGGTGGTCCTTCCCCCCTCGTTTCCCCGGCGCCGCAGCTCCCGGGCGATGATGCCCGCCGTCCGGCGGGCGGCTCTTTCCCGGTCGAAGGTTTTCTGCACCGCCGCCACCGCGTCCAGCTCCACCTGCCGGGCCGCCTTCAGGTTGTGGTAGGCCCGGACATAGGCGGCCTTGTAGGCATGGGTGTGGGCCTTTACCTCCTCCGCTGCGGCCTTGGCGGCGGTGAGGTCATAGAAGCGCCCCAGGTCCACATACCGGTCCACCGCCGCCGGGTATTGAGGTTCGATGACGTGGGGCGCTGTGCCGTCTACCACGGCGCAGCGGATTTCCGGCAGCACCACGCCGTCCAGGGACTCCGGATCCCCGGAGCACCACAGGTACTCCACCGGTGTCCCGGCGGCCTCCATAGTCCGGCCGATCTCCCGCATAAACGTATTCTTCCCCACACCGGGCCCGCCCTTCAGCACCATCAGGTCGTATGTATCCTCCAGATCCGTGATCTGGGAAAACAGGTTCCGAAAACCGTCGCCGCTGTTGGCGCCTGCAAAGAAATTCGTAATCTGAGCCATATGCTCCCCTCCAAGTTCTGTTCTCACCCTCAGGCTATGCGCCCGCGGCTTGACCCGACAGTGTTTTTCACGGGCACAGCCGGAGAATGGAGAAATTTCCCTGCCGGAGCCATGGAAATTTACAGGTGCATTTCTTTCGCGGATCTGGTATAATAAGGCCCATAAAACCGCGGCAGGCAGATGCCCGCCTTTTGAACAGGAGCGTTTCCATGGACCAGGAGTACAGACCCATCATCAGTGACGAGGAGCGTGCCGCCAGGCGGGCCCAGCGGGCGGAGGCGCGCCGCCGGAAGCGCCGGGCGCGGCGGATGCGGCAGCTGCGCCGGGCAATTCCCTGCCTGCTGCTGGTAGTCCTGGCCGTCGGACTGGTGACGGCAGGCGCCCAGCTGATCCACAAGCCGGAGGCCGTCATGGCCAAAGCAGAGCAGCCCACGGCCCCCGCCGCCGCGGAGCAGGAGCCCCAGCCCGCCTATTCCCCGGCTGCCGCCGGGCCGGACACTGTCCAGCTGGGCGAGGATTTCGCCAGCCGCTGCGCGGTGGTAATCGATCTGGACAGCCGGACCATCCTGGCAGAAAAAAACGCGGATACAGTGATTGATCCCGCCTCCATGACCAAGGTCCTGACGGTGCTGGTTGCCGCCGAACATGTGACGGAGGAAGACCTGGACGATACCTTCACCATGACCATCGATATCACCGACTACTGCTACGTCAATGAGTGCAGCGTGGTGGGGCTGATGGTGGACGAGACAGTCCCCGTGCGGGAGCTGTTTTATGGCACCATCCTCTCCTCCGGGGCGGATGCGGCCCTGGGGCTGGCCACCTATGTGGCAGGCTCCCAGGAGGCCTTTGTGGAACTGATGAACGAAAAACTGGAGGAGCTGGGCATCTCTGACACCGCCCACTTCACCAACTGCGTGGGCCTGTATGATGCTGCCCACAAGTGTACGGTCTCCGACATGGCGGTGATCCTGGAAGCCGCCATGGACAGCGACCTGTGCCGGGAGGTGCTGGAGGCCCGGACCTATGAGACGCTTCCCACCACGGATCATCCGGAGGGGCAGATCCTCTCCAACTGGTTCCTGCGGCGGATCGAGGACAAGGACACCGGCGGCCTTGAGATCATCGGTGCCAAGACCGGGTATGTGGCAGAGTCCGGCAACTGCGCCGTCAGCTGCGGCGAGGCGGCGGACGGCAGCCGGTACATCTGTGTGACGGCGGATGCCCACAGCGCCTGGCAGGCCATCTACGACCACGCGGAGCTGTACAAGACCTACTGCCAGGAGGATGCGGAGGGCGGCGAAGCTGCCGCCGCCCTCCCCGAGCCGGCGGATTCCACGGAGGATACAAGCGGAGCGTCCTGAGGACGCTCCGCTTGTGTCTTCAAAAGCCTCTTCTCTTCAGATCTGCCGCCAGGGAGACATAGAACTCCCGGACGTCAAAGCCGGGGATGTTCTCCCGGTTCAGGTCCACCACGTCCCCGTGGGAGATGCCCCGCTTTCCCCTGGGCTCCAGCAGGGTGAACCGCTCCCCCCACCTGGCGGAGTCTACCGCCACCAGCCCGTCGTTCAAGCCGTCGAAATGCCTGACGATGGGATAGGTCATGTTCAGGGGGAATTTGCCGTGCTGGGCTTTGCGGCAGTAAGACATAACGCTCTGGTAAAAGACGCCGGGGGCGTCCGGGGTGACCGCGTTCCGCTTTTCGCAGGCGGAGGCCGTCAGGTCCGTCACCGCCGCCAGGAAATCCGGCCGCTCGTCCCCCAGCCGCTTCAGGGCCGCATTGTAGGTATCCGCGATCTTCTGCCGGGCCGCCGCCGGGATCTTCTCCAGCAGGTATTCGGCGAAGATGCAGCCCCGGTGGGGCGTGTTGATGGTGGTGAGGCTGGCCACATAGGGGGCCATCCCCTGGTGGGCGATGGCGGCCCGGCTGTCCAGTCCTCCCTTGGAGTGGGCGATGATGTTCACCTTCCCACAGCCGGTCTCCGCCAGGATCTGCCGGATGCGCTCCGCCAGCTCCCGCCCGCTGTCCTCCACCGCGGCGGCAGACTGCTGCTGGCCGTAGCAGAGCACGGCGCCGTTGCGCTGGAGCGCCCTGGGGATGCGGCCCCAGTAGTTGACATAGCGGAAATCCCGGAAAAACACCCCGTGGACCAGGAGGATGGGGTATTTCGTCCGGCAGACCTCGCTCTCTGCCCGGGCGGTGTCCAGCTCCCACTTCTCCGTCTCGAACTCCACCTCATCGGCGGTGATGCGGATGATCTTCCGCAGATACCAGATGTTGAGGACAGGGATCCAGCCGCAGAGGGCCGCCAGTACCCGGTGCTTCAGCCCCAGCTGGACGGAGGTGAGGTACACCCGGATCATGCCGTTCCAGAAGAGGACGCAGGCGGGGATAACCAGAAAGATGACGGCCATCAGCCAAATCAGAATGATAAGGCCGTCTCCCGCTGTTGCGGTGCCGTCCCTTGGAATCTGCGCGCTGCAGTACACCAGTCCGCCGATGGCCAGCACCGTGTCGATGGCGGCCACAGCGCAGAATACCCGCAGCAGCTCACACCCGGCAGCCAGCTGCCGGATGCGCCGGGTGGGATAGGGACCCACCACCGGCCGGACGTTCAGCAGCAGAAACAGAACGGCGCAGAGCAGCCCCAGCAGCCAGAGCCAGCCGCCCAGGTCTCCCAGCAGCCAGGTGAGAAAAGCCCGGTCTCCAACCAGCATCCAGGTCATGCCAGCCGCAACGGAGGCCAGAACGAAAACGCCCCTCCTGACCCACTGCCTCACAGGAACACCTCGTTCTCCTTGGGCTCGGCAAAGGTCTGCTCCAGCATGGCAACGTGAGACAGGAACGCCGGGTCATCGAAGTACTTGGCGTGCTTTGTGCATTTGCGGACGCAGCACTGGCACTTGATGCAGGTGCCTGGCACCGACGCCACGCTGGCCGGGTCGATGGCCCCCATGGGGCACAGCCGGGCGCAGGCGCCGCAGTTGGTACACCTGGACAGATCCGTCTGGGGCTTGGCCTTCAGGAACTTGGCGGGCTGGCCATCGGTGCCCTTGGGCACATAGTAGGGTGCCGCCGCGTCGCCGGGAACAGCCACCGGGGCGGGGATGTCCGTCAGGCCCGCCGCCTTGTCCGCGATCCGGGCGGCAAAGGACTCCATCTCCCGCCTGTCGTCCCAGTCCGGACGGCCGTCCGCCAGGGCGTCCGTAAAGGCATGGCGGCAGGCGAAGGCGGCGCCCGCCACGGTGTGGAAGCCATCCGCCTCCAGGACCGCGCACAGCTCCGCCAGGGAGTTGTCGTAGGAGCGGTTGCCGAAGGTCACCACCG
>CAMMCS010000161.1 GCA_946494635.1 uncultured Oscillibacter sp.
AGTCCGGCACCATCGACGCCCCCATCGGCCGGGACCCGAATTCCGTGGTGGGCCGTTGCGTCCGGCCCGACGGCGCCCGGGCCGTCACCCACTACGAGGTGCTGGGGACAGAGCGCGGCCTATCCCTTCTGCGGCTGCGGCCGGAGACGGGGCGGACCCACCAGCTGCGCCTCCACATGGCCTCCGTCGGCTGCCCCCTGGCCGGGGACTGGCTGTACGGAAGGGAGGACCCGGATCTGATCCCCCGGCCCGCCCTCCACGCCTACGCCCTGGAACTCGACCATCCGGTGACTGGAAAGCACTTATCCTTGACAGCGCCTATCCCGCCGGATATGGCCCGGCTGGTGCCGGGACTTTTGGCGGAAACAGAAGATACGAAAGAAACTTGATTTGACCATAAAACGAAAGGAGATAGTTTATGTTAACTTGGAATGTCACTTATCACTGCAAGCCCGGCCAGCGGGAGGCCTTTTATCAGGCCCTCTGTGACCTGGGCGTTCGGGCCAACTCCCTGCGGGAGGAGGGCAATCTGAAATACGACTATTTCTTCGCGGCGGAGGCCCCGGACGACCTGCTGCTGGTGGAGAGCTGGACCACGCCGGAGCTCCAGCAGGCCCACTGCCAGACGGAGATCTTCGGAAAGCTCCAGGCGCTGAAGGCGGAGTTCTGCGACAGCGTCCACATCGACAAGTTCGAGAGCTGAAAGGAAGGGCAAAACATCTCCGCTTTTGTTGGCAGAACAACAGACAATCTGCCCAGCCTGTGGGATGATGGAAAAAATCCCACGAAAAAGGAGACTTTGTATGCAAGGACCCATGAAGAACATCCCCAAGGGGGAGATGGTGGACCTGCGGGATCTGGTGCCCTATCAGGAGGGGCAGGTGGTCAGCCGGACGCTGGCCCAGAACCCCCATGTCAGTCTGACCCTGTTTGCCTTTGAGAAGGGGGAGGAGATCAGCACCCACGCCTCCGGCGGGGATGCGCTGGTGACAGTGCTGGAGGGCACTGGCCGCTTCACTGTGGACGGGAAGGCCCACATTTTGACCTGCGGGCAGAGCCTGGTGATGCCGGCCCAGATCCCCCACGCAGTCTATGGAGAAGAGCGGTTCAAGATGCTGCTGACGGTGGTGTTCTAAACACAGGGCGGCCCAATCGGGCCGCCCTGTGTTTTGTTCCGCTTACTGCACGCCGGATTCGTCCAGCAGCTCCTGGAGCTCCAGGAAGAACCGGGACAGATGGAACCCGTCCGCCACGGCGTGGTGGATGTTCAGGGAGACGGGCAGGATTGTCCGCCCGCCCTCCTGCTCATACTTCCCCCAGGTGACCACCGGGGCCAGGTAGGTGCCGCTGTCAAAGATGTGCATATCAAAGCTGCGGTACCGGACCCAGGGCAGACAGGACACGTCGAAGGTGTTGGGCGGCACGTCTGCCAGATCGAAGTGGTCCAGGGCGGCGTACCGCTGCCGGTCCGCCAGAAAGCGGCGGTGGAAGGTCTCCAGCTCCCCCGCAAAGGGCGTCACCAGCTTCACAAAGGTCTCCCTGTCCGGGTGGAAGTGGGCGTAGTAGGGCTCAATTTGGTCCCAGAGGACCAGCCGCCCCTGGCCGTCCCAGCCGTACCGGAACTCCGCATGGGCGTTGAGCACCTTGGACACCGCCCAGATCATGGCGGGATAGAAGGAAAAGCCGCCGGAGCGGAGCCGGTTCAGGAACCGGGACACCTCCACATCCACGGTCAGGCTCATGACACAGCGCAGGTCGTCGATAAAATGCCGGAACACGGGCCCCCGGGCCCAGGCGTCCAGGTCCACCACCGTGTGGGTGGGAATCAGATGGTCGTTCATAAAAGCCTCCTAAAATTGATTTGGTATTTTAGGAGGCATCGTCAAGTCCGCGCTTCACAGGGCACCCTCCCCTCTGAGAGATACCACGATTTTATCCGATCCAAAGGGGGAAGTCAACCGCGGCCCCCCTTGACAATTCCGCCCTGCCGCCCTATCCTGAAAGGACAAGACTCGACAGGAGGCACCGCTATGGAGACTGGCCTTTGGAAGCACTTTGACCGGATCGTGGTGTTTGACACGGAGACCACCGGCATTGAATTTGGACGGGATGAGATCATTGAGCTGGGGGCCGCGGCCTACACCGCCGCCGGAGAGGCGGAGAGCATGGATCTGCTGATCCGCCTGACCCCGGGCCGGACGCTGCCGCCCTTCATCACCCAGCTTACCGGCATCACGCCGGAGCAGCTGGACCGGGAGGGCGTGGAGAAGTCCGACGCCTGTGATGCCTTCTGCGCCCTGCTGGGGGAGGGGGAGCGGACGCTGCTGGCCGCCTACAACGCCCAGTTCGATTTGAACTTCCTCTATCACTTCCTGCGGCCCTTCGGGCGGGTGGGGATCCTGCGGGCGCCCCGGTTCCTGGATGTCCTCACGGTGTACCGGGACCGGCGGGACTACCCCCACAAGCTCAGCGACGCCATCGCCGCCTACGGCCTGGAGGATCAGGCGGTGAACAGCCACCGGGCGGTGGATGACGCCCGGGCCGCGGCGGTGCTGCTGGGCGCCATGGCGGCGGAGCGGGACGACCTTGCCCAGTACATCGACCTGTTCGGCTACTCGCCCAAATACGGCGTATCCGGCCGCCGGATCGGCTCCGTGACCTATCGGCCCCAGTCCTATCAGCGGCTCCGGCCTTTGTATGAAGCGCTTGATACACTGTGAAATATTTGTGAACTTTTACAGGCACCCCTTGAAATGTGACAACTTGTCAGCTATGATAGGCGACAGGTTGTCACATTTCTTTTGGCTGTCCGGTGCAAACCCCTTGACCTTCTATCTGGAGAAAGGTGTAAAATGCGTGGGCGGCCGATGAAGAAAACAGGCTTTCTATTTCGTTTAAGAGAGGATGAGACGAGGTGCCGAGCAGCACATTTTTGAATCTGCCGGCGGAAAAGCAGGAGAAGCTGTTGGAGGCGGCCACCCGCGAGTTCTCCCACCGGCCCTTCAACGAGGCGTCCATCAACCAGATCATCAAGGAGGCTGGGATCCCCAGGGGCAGCTTCTACATGTACTTCCAGGATAAGGAAGATCTGTTCCGCTATCTGCTGAAGGGCTATGTGGATCAGCTGTTCATGCTGCTGGAGGAGTTTTTGCTTCGGGCGCAGGGAGACATTTTTCAGGCGCTGCTGGACCTGTACGACTTTGTCCAGGCAAAGACCGACCAGCTGGATCTGGGTGAGATCGGCGCCATGATCAGCATTATCCGCTGCAACAGCGGGATGCAGAAAAACAGCCTGCTGGAGATGCTGGATCCGGAGGTGATTCTGCGGCGCCTGGGAGATGCGGTGAATCCGGATCTGCTGGATCTGCGGCAGGACCGGGACCTGGGCGACGTTCTGGGGGCGCTGCTGGTGGTGGCGGCTCCCATGATCTACACCGGCCTGCAGGCCGGCGGCGATCCCGCCACACGGGATCGCCTGAAGAACATACTGGATATCTTCAAGCGCGGCATGGGGAAGAAGCCGGCCGCGCAAATCGAGAACAAGGAGACTACATACCATGGAAACTGAGTGGATGAATGAGACCTCCGCAGAGGCGCCCAGCGCGCCCGCAGCGGAAAAACCCAAGAAAAAGAAATTCTCCCTGAAGGGCTTCGGCGGCAAAAAGAAGCGCTGGCTCAAAGTCCTGATCATCCTTGCGGTGGTGGCTGCCATCGTGGTGGGATGCGTCGCCCGGATGGCCGGCAACGTCAACACCCAGCTGGCCGGCAGCTATCTGGTGGCTGCGGTTACCCGGCAGGATCTGACGGTCAGCGTCTCCGGCACCGCCACGCTGCAGCCGGCGGACTCCTACAATGTCACAACGCTGCTCTCCGGAGACATCATCGACGCGCCTTTTGAGGAGGGCGACCTGGTGAGCAAGGATACCCTGCTCTACACCATGGACAGCAGCGATGCCCAGGATTCCCTGGACCGGGCGCAGATCTCTGTGCAGCAGGCCCAGATGTCCTATGAGCAGGCCCAGGAGGCCCTGCACCCCACCGCGCCGATCTCCGGCACAGTGAGCGAGGTCTATGTCCACAACGGCGAGAGTGTCACCGCCGGCGCGCAGCTGGCCCGCATTGTCGCCAGCACGGAGCTGTCCATCGACTTCCTGTTCCCCTATGCCTCCCCCAGCGACTTTTATGTGGGACAAATGGCCACGGTGTTTATTGACGGATACTCCGGTACCCAGACGGGAACGGTCACCAATGTCTCCAACTCCGCCACCATCACCAGCAACGGACTGCAGGCCGTCTCCGTGCGGGTACGGCTGAACAATCCCGGCGCGGTGTCTGACGCAGGGACTGCCTCCGCCGTCATCGGCAGCTATTCCAGCTACGGCCAGTCTCCGGTATCCATGCCCGCCTCCTCCATCGTCTATGCCGCGGGCTCCGGCACGGTGAACGATTTCACCAAGCTGGCCGGCAGCACGGTGACCAAGGGCGAGACCCTGTGCACCGTGGAGTCCGAGAGCATCCGGGATCAGGTGGAAAATGCCCGCCTGAACCTGCAGTCCGCCCAGCTCTCCGCCGGCACCGCGGCAGACGCGGTGGATGACTACAACATCAAGTCCCCCATCGCCGGCACGGTGATCGAGAAGAACTTCAAGGCCGGCGACAAGGTGGA
>CAMMCS010000162.1 GCA_946494635.1 uncultured Oscillibacter sp.
TGGCGGAGCTGCCGGTGCGGCGCCGCCCCCGGGCGGCGATCCTGACGACAGGGGATGAGGTCTGCCAGCCGGGGGAATCCCTGACACCGGGAAAGATCTATGACTCCAACACGGCGTATCTGCAGGCCCGGCTTCGGCAGCTGGGTGTCCTGTCGGCGGAGGCGCTCCGGATTGGCGACGACCTGGAACAGCTGACAGATGCCCTCCGCCGGTATGCTGGAAAGGTGGAGATCCTGCTGACGACGGGCGGCGTCTCCGTTGGGCAGAAGGACCTGCTGGAGGAGGCGGCAGTGGCGGCCGGCGCCCAGGTGATCTTCCACGGCATTGCCATGAAGCCCGGGATGCCGACCCTCTTTGCCACACTGGATGGGACACAGCTCCTGGCGCTGTCGGGGAATCCCTTCTCCGCGGCGGTGCCTTTTGAGCTGCTGCTGCGGGCGATGCTGGGAAAAATGACCGGGGACGCGGGGCTGGACCTGCGGCCCGGAGCCGCCGTTGCGGAGAAGGGCTTTGATAAGTCGAGCCCATGCCGCCGGTTTCTGCGGGCCTATTGCAGGGAGGGAAAGGTGTATCCGCCGGCGGCGCAGTCCAACGGGCAGATGCGCAGCATGATCGGGTGCAATTGCCTGATCGACGTACCTGCCGGCAGCGGCGCCATCCAGACTGGCGACGTAGTCCAAATCCTGTGGCTGTAAAGGAGAGACGATGGCTGTTTCGTTGGATGCCTGCGGAGGATTGATCCTGGCAGGCGGCCGTTCCCGCCGCATGGGGCGGTGCAAAGCCCTTTTGCCAGTGGGGGACGCCACCATGCTGGAGCGCATCGGGCGGCAGATGGAAGTCCTTCCGGAGTGCTGGCTGTCCACCAATGACCCTGCACTGGCGGCGGCCTTTTCCGGAGAAGCCGTGGCGGACGTATTCGTGGGAAAAGGCCCCCTGGCGGGAATTCACGCGGCGCTGTTGAGGACCTCCAGACCCTATCTGTTCTGTGTCGCCTGCGATATGCCGTATTTTTCAGGGCGGATCATTGGGCCCATGGCGGAGGCATTCCCGGAGGGAGCCGACGCCCTGGTCTGCCAGGACAGCACCGGGCGGATTCACCCGCTGTGCGGGATTTATGCAAAATCGGCACTGCCGGCGATCACCCGCTGCCTGCAATCCGGACAGCTGCGGGCGCGGGACCTGCTGGAGCAGCTGCGCTGCGCATACTTTCAGACCGCCGGGCAATTTTCAGATCAGATCCTCTGGAACATCAACACGCCGGAGGCGTACAACAGCTTGAGAGAGGAAGAGGCGTTTTCATGAGAGACGGCTGCGGACGGACAATTGATTACCTGCGGCTGAGTGTAACGGACCTGTGCAACTACCGGTGCCGGTACTGCATGCCGGAGGCGGGGGTGGAGAAGCGGGCCCATAAGGACATTCTCACCCTGGAGGAGCTGGCGGAGATCGCGGAGGCGGCTGTCCAGTGCGGGGTGAAGAAGATCCGCCTCACCGGCGGGGAGCCGCTGGTGCGCCGGGGCCTGGTGAACCTGTGCCGGATGCTGCGGGCCATTCCGGGTGTGGAGGAGCTGTGCCTCACCACCAATGGGAGCCTGCTGCCGAAGCTGGCCGCGCCCCTGCGGGACGCCGGACTGGACCGGCTGAACATCAGCCTGGATACCCTGCGGCCGGAGCGGTTCGCCGCCATGACCCGGCTGGGGACCCTCCAGGATGTGCTGGAGGGCATCGAAGCCGCGGAGGCGGCGGGATTCCGCGACCTGAAATTCGACACCGTCCTCATCGGCGGGTTCAACGACGATGAGATCATGGATTTTGTAAACCTGAGCCGGGAGCATCCCTGGGAGATGCGGTTCATCGAGCTCATGCCCATGGGGCCCTGCGCCTCCTGGGACAAGGGCTGCTTCCTGCCGGGGGAAACCGTGCTGGAGCGGGTGCCGGAGCTGGCGCCCATCGAGGCCCAGGGGGTGGCCCGGCGGTACCAGCTGCCCGGAGCAAAGGGCACCGTGGGGCTCATCTCTCCGGTGAGCCACGACTTCTGCGGAGACTGCCGCCGGATCCGGGTGACGGCGGACGGCAAGCTGAAGGGCTGCCTCCACAGCCGGGAGGAGATCTCCCTCCGGGGCCTCCATGGGGAGGCGCTGGTGAACGCCGTCCGGCAAGGCATCCTGCAAAAGCCCCAGCGGCACCATTTGGCGGAGCGGCGGAGCGACACGCCACGGAACATGAACCAGATCGGAGGATGACCCATGGGAGAACTGACCCATTTCAACGAACAGGGCCGGGCGAAGATGGTGGACGTGACGGAGAAGGCCGTCACCCACCGCCGGGCGGTGGCCGCCGGGGAGGTCCACATGGCCCCGGAGACCTTGCAGAAGATCAAGGACGGCACCATGAAGAAGGGCGACGTGCTGGCGGTGGCCCAGGTGGCGGGCATCCAGGCGGCCAAGCACAACTGGGAGCTGATCCCCATGTGCCACCCCCTGCCCCTGACGGGCATCGACATCACCTTCGCCCTGTCGGACGAGCCCTGCATGGTGGAGATCCGGGCCGCCGTCACCTGCACCGGCGTGACGGGGGTGGAGATGGAGGCCCTGACCGCCGTGTCCGTGGCGGCGTTGACCATCTACGACATGTGCAAGGCCGTCCAGAAGGATATGCGCATCGACAACATCCGCCTGCTGGCCAAGTCCGGCGGCAAGAGCGGAGAGTACCGGATCAAGGAGTGAGATCATTGGCAAGCGTGGTATCGGTGAATATCAGCGAGCGAAAGGGCGAACAGAAGCACCCGGTGCCGGAGATCCAGCTGAAGCTCCGGCACGGCATCGTGGGGGATGCCCACGCGGGGGACTGGCACCGGCAGATCAGCTTACTGGCGGAGGAGAGCGTGGACACCATGCGGGCAAACTGCCCCATCCCCCTGGACGCGGGGGTGTTCGCGGAGAACATCAACACCGTAGGGATTGATTTGAAGCACCTGCCGGTGGGCACCCATCTGCGGATCGGGGAGACGGAGGTGGAGGTGACCCAGATCGGCAAGGAATGCCACAGCGACTGCGCCATCAAGAAGGCGGTGGGCAGGTGCGTCATGCCCACGGAGGGCATCTTCGCCGTGGTGGTCCGGGAGGGCGTGGTCCGTCCCGGCGACGAGATCGAAATTCTGGAGGCGGAAGCATGAAGCTGATACGGACGGAGGACGCGGTAGGCCATGTGCTGTGCCACGACCTGACCCAGATCATCAAGGACCAGTACAAGGACGCCCGGTTCCGCAAGGGGCATGTGGTGACGGAGGAAGATATTCCTGTACTCCTCTCCATGGGCAAGGAACACCTGTATGTGTGGGAGATGACGCCGGGGATGCTCCACGAGGACGAGGGGGCGGAGCGGCTGCTGGCCCTGTGCGCCAATGCGAATATGGAACGCAGCGGTGTCAAGGAGGGCAAGATCGAGCTGAAGGCGGCCTGCGATGGGCTGTTCCGGGTGCGGTCGGAGGCCCTGCGGGCGGTGAACGCCATCGACGAGCTGATGATCGCCACCCGGAAGGGCGGCACCGCCGTCAAGAAGGGGGACAAGCTGGCGGGCATGCGGGTCATCCCCCTCATCATCGCGGAGGAGAAGCTGGACGCCGCAAAAGCCGCCGGAGACGCCCCCCTGCTGGAGCTGCGGCCCTGGGTGCGGAAAACCGCCGCCATCGTGGCCACCGGCAGCGAGGTGAAGAAGGGATTGATCCAGGACACCTTCACCCCGGTGGTGAAGGACAAGCTGGCATCCTACGGCATCGAGACCCTCTCCGTCACCTATCCCGGCGACGGGGTGGAGAATGTGGCCAACGCCGTCACGGAGGCCCGCCAGACCGGGGCGGAGGTCATCCTCTGCACCGGGGGCATGAGCGTGGACCCGGACGACAACACCCCAGGAGGCATCAAGGCCAGCGGGGCGAGGATCGTCACCTACGGCGCCCCGGTGCTGCCCGGCGCCATGTTCCTGCTGGGCTATTATGACGACGGCACCCCTGTCATGGGCCTGCCCGGCTGCGTCATGTACGCCGGGGCCACCATCTTCGACCTGGTGCTGCCCTGGGTTGCAGCGGATGTGCCCGTCACCAGGGACTGGATCGTCTCCCTGGGCGAGGGCGGCCTGTGCCTGGGCTGCAAGCCCTGCCACTGGCCCGCCTGCCCCTTTGGGAAGTAAGATTTCGGTATCCTCTCCGGATCCGCGATCCGGAGGGAAGATATAAAAGGAAGCAAACGAAAGGAAAGCGGCTATGAAACTCAGCGCAAGAAATCAGTTCAAGGGGACCATCGTCTCCATCGAGGAGGGCGCGGTGAACGGCATCGTGCGGCTCGACATTGGCGGCGGGAACATCGTCACCTCCACCATCTCCATGGGTTCCATCCGGGAGCTGGGGCTGAAGGTGGGCGGCACGGCCTACGCGGTCATCAAGGCCACCTCCGTCATGGTGGGCGTGGACGGCTGACCCACGGCCAGAGGGGAAAACCGCCCTCTGGCCGGCCACCGTTATCCTCACTTGAATATCACGTTGGATTGACGCCGGGCCGGCTTCAACAAATTATCGAAGAAAGGAAGATCCCCCATGAAAAAGTTTTTCTCCCTGCTCCTGGCCCTCTCGCTGGCCCTGTCCCTGA
>CAMMCS010000163.1 GCA_946494635.1 uncultured Oscillibacter sp.
CCACATGGTCGAACCGCACGTCGCCGGAGAGCTTGATGAGGTAGTAGTCCTCGCCGGCCACGTTCCGCACCGGGCCCAGGATGGGGCGGTAGAAGGTCTGGCCGTCCTCCTGGTACTTCCAGGCCCAGGATTCGTCCTGGCCGGGGGCGGGGGACTCCAGCTCCGTGTAGGAGCCGTCCGCCTCCTTCTGCACGGGGACCATCACCATATCGGTGCTGTGGGGGACCTTCCAGGCCCAGAGATTGGTGCGCTTCTCGGACTCCTCCAGCTGGTGGCCGTCCTTGTCATAGGCCACGTTCACCAGCGTCACGGTGCCGTGGTCCTCCTCCGGCTTTTCATCCATCAGGGCGAAGATCCGGGCCGCGCCGGCCAGGGCCATGATGATGGAGTTGAACTGCTGGGAGATCTGGTTGATGGGGTTGGAGAAGCTCTTGGACAGCTGCAGGAAGGAGGCGATGACGCCCAGGGTGATGGTGGTGTCCACGCCGCTGAGGGCCAGGGCGCCGCCCACCATGGCCACGATCACATACTGCACATTTCCAATGTTGACCATAATGGGCATCAGGATGCTGGCGTAGGTGTGGGCCTTGTCGGCGCTGTGGAACATGTCGTCATTGACGCGGTCGAAGCCGTCCTGGGCCTCCTGCTCGTGGCAGAAGACCTTGACCACCTTCTGGCCGTTGATCATCTCCTCGATATAGCCGTTCAGGGCGCCTAAGGTCCGCTGCTGGGCCAGGAAGTACCGGCCGCTGCGGCCCGCCAGGAACCGGGTGACGAACAGCGCCAGAAAGACGCACACCAGCACCACCGCCGTCAGGAACACGTTGGTCAGCAGCATCCCCAGGAAGGTGACCGCGATGGTCATGGAGGAGTTGATCAGCTGGGGGATGCTCTGGGCGAACATCTGCCGCAGGGTGTCCACGTCGTTGGTGTAGACGCTCATCACGTCGCCGTGGGCGTGGGTGTCAAAGTACTTGATGGGCAGGGTCTGCATATGGCTGAACAGGTCGTCCCGGATGGTCTTCTGCACGCCCTGGGACACCACGATCATGTTGCGGTTGTAGGCGTAGGCGCACAGCGCGCCGGTGAGGAAGATGCAGCCCATCATCACCAGGGCCCGTGCCAGGCCGGAGAAATCCGGGTCCGCCGCCCCCAGGAGGGGGGTGATATAGTCGTCGATGAGGCTGCCCAGGAACAGCGAGCCGGCCACGTTGGCGATGGCGCTCATCAGGATGCACAGGACTACTAAAATAAAGCGCGTCCGGTACTCGCCGGTGATATAGCCCATCAGGCGGCCGATGATGTGCCGACGCTGGCCGGGCGCTCTGGCGCCGGGGTTGATCTGCTTACTGCTCATCGTCGCTGCCTCCCTTCACCTGGGACTCATAGGTCTCACGGTAAATGTCACAGGTTTTCAGCAGCTCCTCGTGGGTGCCCATGGCCACGATGGCGCCGCCGTCCATCACCAGGATCTTGTCGGCGTCCTCGATGGAGGACACCCGCTGGGCGATGATGAACTTGGTGGTGTCCGGGATCTCCTCCCGGAAGGCCATGCGGATCAGGGCGTCGGTCTTGGTGTCCACCGCGGAGGTGGAGTCGTCCAAAATCAGGATCTTCGGGTGCTTGAGCAGGGCCCGGGCGATGCACAGCCGCTGCTTCTGGCCGCCGGAGACGTTGGTGCCGCCCTGCTCGATATAGGTGTCGTACTTGTCGGGGAACTCCTGGATGAAGGGGTCCGCCTGAGCCAGTTTGCACACCCGGACCATCTCCTCGTCGGTGGCGTCCTTCTTGCCCCAGCGGAGATTGTCCTTGATGGTGCCGGAGAACAGCACGTTCTTCTGCAGCACCATGGCCACCTGGTCCCGCAGGGCGTCCATGTCGTAGTCCCGGACGTCCACGCCGCCCACCAGGACGCGGCCTTCGGTGGCGTCGTACAGCCGGGGAATCAGCTGGACCAGGGTGGATTTGGAAGTGCCGGTGCCGCCCAGGATGCCCACGGTCTCACCGGACTTCACCGTGAGGTTCACGTTTTTCAGGCACTCCTTGTTGGGGTCCTTGGCGTAGGAGAAGCTGACGTTCTCAAACACCACGGAGCCGTCCTTGACCTCCTGGATGGGGTGGTCGTTGTTCTTCAGGTCGCTCTCCTCGTTGAGGATCTCGGTGATCCGCTCCGCGGAGGCCCGGGCCATGATGATCATGGTCAGCACCATGGAGAGCATCATCAGGCTCATCAGCATCATCATAATATAGCTGAACATGCTGGTGAGATTCCCGGTGGTCATTTCGCCGCCCACGATCAGGTTGGCGCCGACCCAGGAAACGGCGATCATGCAGGCGTACACGCAGATCTGCATGAGGGGCATGTTAAAGGCCAGGATGCGCTCCGCCTTGGAGAAGTCCATGTAGATCTCCTGGGAGACCTTGCCGAACTTGGCCTCCTCATGGCCCTCCCGGACGAAGGACTTCACCACCCGGATGCCCAGCAGGTTCTCCTGCACCACATTATTCAGATGGTCATACCGCTTGAAGACCCGCTCAAAAATCGGGTGCGCCTTGGTCATGATCAGCACCAGGCCCACGCCCAGGATGGGGATAATCACCAGGAAGATCAGCGCCAACCGGGGGTTGATGCGCAGGGTGAGCACCCAGGCGCAGATCAGCATGATGGGGGACCGGACCGCAATGCGAATGATCATCATGAAGGCCATCATCACGTTGGTCACGTCGGTGGTCAGCCGGGTGATGATGCCGCTGGTGGAGAATTTATCAATATTGGAGAAGGAGAATTTCTGAACGTTGCGGTACATCTCCCGCCGCAGGTTCCGGGCAAAGCCCGTGGAGGCCTTGGCGCCGAACCGGCCGGACAGGCCGCCGCAGATCAGCGCCAGGACGGCCATCCCCACCACGGTGAGGCCGTAGGCGGCGATATGCTGCATGCTGCCGGCCCGGACGCCCTCGTCCAGCAGCTTGCCGGTCATCAGGGGGATCAATACATCAAACGCCACTTCGCCGATGACGAAGATAGGCGTCAGGATCGTCGCCGGCCAGAATTCCTGAATACAGCTGGCCAGGCTGCGTTTTTTCTTCATATGCGTACCTCCTTGTGTCATTCCAAGCCGTCGCCGGGGCCGGGCCTCTCCGGCTCCCGGGCGGCGGGTTCCCGCAGCAGATTGCGCTTGAGCTTTTCGGCAGTGGAGAGAAACAGATCAATTTCCTCCGGAGAGAGCCCGCGGGTGAGGATCGCCTCTGTGGCGGCGATGCGCTGCTCCGCCTCGTCATTCAGCGCCTGGGCCCGTGCGGTGGCGGTGATACGCTTCATCCGGGCATCCCGTTCCCCCATGGACCGGCAGATCAGCCCCTCATCCTCCAGCCGCTTCAGCAGCCGGGAGGCCGTGGAGCTGCGGATGCAGAAGACCTGCTCCAGGTCCTTCTGGTAGATTTTCTGCTCCTTATTGTGACAGAGATAGCCGATCAGAACGCCTTCGATCTCGGTCAGCATCCCCTGGGGATGCTCCGCCGTGCTCATCAGCCGCCGCCGCAGAAGATTGGACAGGGCTTTGATCTCAAATCCCACATACCGTTCATGCTGCATGGAAACACCTCTTTCCAACTCAACAGAAAATATTTTAGTTAGCGAACTAGGAAATGTCAAGCAGTAATGTACACAAATTTGCCTGCTGACCTTCCGACGAATTTGACGGAGATTTTGTCCGCCTGCAAAAGGGAAGCCAACAGAGGGCCTCTGTGCCCCTGGGGCAGACCGCGGCTTTGCGGGCGCCGCCCATGCAGGCCGCAGAAATATGCAGACAGCGGGGGGACAGAACAAAGGCGTTCCGCCGGCAGCGCCGGCGGAACGCCTTTATGCTTTTCAGTTCCGGCTTCTGGACCGGTCCGGCAGGAAGCAGAGATGGCCCGCCGCCCGGCTGGCGTTCAGGTCGATGAGCCGCTGGTTGGAACTGCCCCGGAACCGGAGGGTCAGGTCCTTCAGCTCCTCCACAAACCGGCCGTCCACCAGCACGTCCAGCAGGGAGAGCATCTCGTCCGTCACCTCGCACCGGGGATGGGTTCCGTCGGTGGTCAGCTCCTCATAGGTGAAGCCGGAAAAACTCCAGATGGTCTTGTCCGGATACATCTGCCGCACCCGCCGGAGGAAGGGCACCAGGGCCCGCTGGTTCTCCGGCTCAAAGGGCTCGCCCCCCAGCACGGTGAGCCCGTTGATGTAGCTGGGGGAGAGGAGGGAGAGCAGATGCTCCTCCGTCTCCGCGGTAAAGGGCTGGCCGTAGGAGAAATCCCAGGTCTGGGGCTGGAAGCAGCCCTTGCAGCGGTTGGTGCAGCCGGAGACGAACAGGGTGACCCGCACCCCCTCGCCATTGGCGATGTCGCAGTTTTTAATCTCGCCGTAGTACATCGTGGCCCTCCCAATTATGTGTCCGCAGACACATAATAAAATCCGATCGTTTTTCCCGAGGACATGCGCCTCGGGAAAAACACCGCTCAGTTTGTAAGTGTGCGAGCGCAGCGAGTGCGCGCGGCAGGCCGCATCCCTTCCCCCGAAAGGCAACGCCTTTCGGGGGAGGGAGCCGGCCCCTCCCTGGGGGGGGGGGGGGGGGTGTGGGGGGAGTGTGGCCCAAAGCGG